>CBIHQF010000582.1:0-2914 GCA_966211665.1 uncultured Pseudomonas sp.
ATGGTGCCTGCGAGCAGAACTGCAAACACGATCACGGCGGCATACAGGCCCCCTGACACGCGCGTGGGTAGCCCGGGCACTTCGGCGCCAAGCGCATGCGAGGCCAGCAGGCCGAGCCCGGCTGCGCCGACCCCGATGCTGCTCGCTAGCCAAGGCTGTTCGATCCAGGACGCGATGCGTCCAACCTCACGCGTAGCCAGGATGATCCCCAGGCTGAGCATGAGCAGGGTGGCCGCAGTCAGTAAGGCCATGCGCGTGAGGCCGGCCCATTCGAAGGCGGCAGTCAGATCGAACGCGTAGCCGAGGGCCGCCGCCAGGGCGAGCGCCGCGCTCAGTGCCGCCAGCATCGCAGAAATGCTCAATGCCCAGATCCGCGAGTGTCCCGGTATCAGGATTGTCAATCCCAGCGCGGCCAACAGCAGGCCGACGGCAGTGTTCGGCGCCATCCTTCCCGGATGCGGGAACGTGCGTCCGGCGATGAACAGCTCGTCGATCGCCATGCTCCGCCCGAGCAGGTACTCGAGCAGCGTCAACCCCGTCAGCAGTAATATCGGGGCGATGGCCGCCAGCGCCCAGCGGGGATGACGTCCGAGGGTCAATAGCAGGCTCGTTCCGCCCAGGATGAAGCACAATCCGGTGTTGAAACGCACCGAGGACGACGCCGGCACCAGTTGGGTGGCCTCGGGGACACCGAGCACCCACAACGCGCAGACCCAGCTGCCGACGAGGATAACGGCTACGGCGGCAACCTTCGGGGTACGGCGCTGGGATTCCGCGGGCTGGTTTCGGTTCACGCCGACCTCGTTCGGTGGGCTGCGAAATTTCAGCATAGACCAAGGGCCTGAGCCGGCCTTGATCGGGATCAACGGAGAAGCGCCCGGCAACGAAAAGGCAAAAACGCATCGGCATCATTGGCCGGTGCCGCGCGGCATGGACTGGCGACATCCCGGTGTTCGATATCGATTCGTTCATGCGGACAGTCCGAACGCAATCGGCGCACGCCGTCGTTCCATCCTGATCAGCTATTTTTCCGAGCAGAGACGAGCCCCGGTCCGCTGGCGGGGCAGCTTCGGGTCGTTGTCAGTCAAAGCCGGCGCCTTTCAGAGCGCCTTGAAGTTGCAGGTCAGGTAGCGGTTGCTGAAACCATAGCGCAGCATCGAAGCCAGGCGGCGCAGCAGGTAGAAGGGGTGCCGGCGGTAATACTGCAGAACGGCATTGCCGACGCCTTCGGAGCGGTGCTGCTTGGCCTGGCGTTTGGAAAACAAGCCCTTGAACTGCCACCACTGGATCTGCTCGAACTGCTGGTCCGGGCGCAGGCCGTGGGCGGCGAACAATTTGAAGAACGAGGCCTGGCTGAAGTCGTGCAGGTGGTGCGGGTTGCCGTCCAGGGTCGGGGTGATCGGCACCGAGGCGATTACCTGGCCTTGCGCTGCCAGCAGCGTCGCGTAGTTGGCGACCAGGCGCTGCGGGTCCGGCAGGTGTTCGATGGTTTCCAGGCTGACGATGCTGTCGAACGGTTCGGCGCAGGCGAAACTTTGCGCATCGGCGCATACGTAGCTGAGGTTGGGCAGTTGGTAATGCGCCTGGGCATAGGCGATGGCCGCGGGGTCGATATCCACCCCGACGACCGTCTTGTTCGGGTGCAGTTCGGCCAGCAAGGCGCTGCCGTAACCGCAACCGCAGGCCATATCGAGCACGCGCTCGCCGCTCAGGCAGGCGGCGGCGAAGCGGTAGCGCTGCAGGTGAATCCGCAGGGTGTCCTGATCGTCTTGGTTATCGAGGTCGAGCTGCTCGGGGTAAATGCGTTCGATGGTCAGCATGCGGGCCTGTCCCTGGTAATGGCTGGGGCGCTGACGGCGGACTATAAGGCAGCGCCGGCGGTTTAAACAGGCGGGTGACGCGGCGCATCCTACGAAGCCAGCCCCCTACACCTGGGCGCCGATGCTTGAGCGCAACAGAGTGCAGGGAGATAGCCAAAACAAAGGAACGCTCCTTACAGCGCTTCCAGGCAGCCGGCCAGCGACTCGGCCATCCGTTCCAGCAGGGTTTCATAAGCGCTGGCGTCGACCGGCAGGGCGCCGCCCATGGCGTCCAGCTCGGCCAGGGTCACCGGCAGGCCGGCGGTCAGGGTTTTACTCAGGCGCGGGGCCACCGGCGGTTCGTTGAACACGCAGGTCGGGCCGGCCTGTTGCAGGCGTTCGCGCATCGCGGCGACATGGCGCGCGCCCGGCTGCACTTCGCTGGCGATGCTGAAGACCCCCGCATGCTCGAGGCCATAGGCGGCTTCGAAGTAGTCGTAGGCTTCGTGGAAGACGAAATAGGATTTGCCCTTGAGGCCCTGCAGGCGCTTCTTCAAGCGCGAATCGAGGGCGCTCAGGCGTTCGCCGAAGGCCTTGGCGTTGGCCTGATAGCGCGCCGCGTTGGCCGGGTCGACAGCGGCCAGGTCGGCGGCCATCTTCCCGGCGATTACCCGGGCATTGGCCGGCAGCAGCCATAAATGTGCATCGAGGGTGCCGGGGCGGTGGTCGTGATCGTGCTCGTCGGCGGCCTCAGCAGACTCGTGCTCGTGCTCATCATGGCCCGCTTGCTCTTCATGCGACTCATGCTGTTCGCCGAAATGCCGCAGGGTCATGCCTGGCAGGTCTTGCACCGCGACGCTTGGTTTGTCGCGCCCGGCCAGTACGCGCGGCAGAAAGCTCTCCAGGTCGGCGCCGATCCAATAAAACAAATCGGCTTCGCGCACATTGCGCACGTCCGACGGGCGTAGCGCGTAATGGTGCGGCGATGCGCCGGGCGGCAACAACACCTGGGGAGTGCCCAGACCGTCCTGCACGGCGGCGGCGATCAGTTGCAGCGGCTTGATGCGGGTCAGCACGCGCACCTCGGCCAGTGCCGTGTTGCCGGCGGCGAGGGT
>CBIHQF010000583.1:0-2913 GCA_966211665.1 uncultured Pseudomonas sp.
CGCCGCGAGCAAGCCGTTAGGATCGCGCAGGGCCTTATCGAGAGGAGGGAAATCCAGAGAGTCGCGTTGCAGCCAAGTCAGCATGAGGTAATGCCGCAGGAGGGAAGGGTGGGGCAGCCTGTCGAGACGTGGCGGACTGCCCGGACCATCTTTGGGCTATCAGTTATCGTCGAGGAATTTCTCGACGTCGAGTGCCGCCATGCAGCCGGCGCCAGCCGAGGTGATGGCTTGACGGTATACGTGGTCGGCGACATCGCCGGCGGCGAACACGCCCTCGATGCTGGTGGCCGTGGCGTTGCCTTCGCTACCGCCTTTGATCAGCAGGTAGCCATCACGCATCTCCAGCTGATTGTGGAACAGCTCGGTGTTGGGTTTGTGGCCGATGGCGATGAATACGCCGGCCAGCGGCAGTTCCTTGCTAGTGCCGTTGACGGTGTCCTTCAGGCGTACGCCCGTCACGCCGCTGGCATCGCCGAGCACTTCGTCCAGGGTATGGTTCCAGTGCAGACGGACGTTGCCGTTGGCGGCTTTGTCGAACAGCTTGTCCTGCAGGATTTTCTCGGAGCGCAGCTTGTCGCGCCGGTGGATCAAGTGGACTTCCTTGGCGATGTTGGACAGGTACAGCGCCTCTTCGACGGCCGTGTTGCCGCCGCCGACGACCGCGACCACCTGGTTGCGATAGAAGAAACCGTCGCAGGTCGCGCAGGCGGAGACGCCTTTGCCGGCGAAAGCTTCTTCCGACGGCAGGCCCAGGTACTGGGCCGAGGCGCCGGTGGCGATGATCAGGGCGTCGCAAGTGTAGGTGCCGCTGTCGCCCTTGAGGGTGAAGGGGCGGCTCTGCAACTCGGCGGTATGGATATGGTCGTAGATGATCTCGGTGTCGAAGCGTTCGGCATGTTTCTGCATGCGTTCCATCAATGCCGGGCCGGTCAAGCCTTCGACGTCGCCGGGCCAGTTATCCACTTCGGTGGTGGTGGTCAGCTGACCGCCAGGCTGAATGCCGGTGATGATCACGGGTTTGAGATTGGCACGGGCCGCGTAGACCGCGGCGCTATAACCGGCGGGGCCGGAACCCAGGATAATCAGGCGTGAATGCTTGACTTCGCTCATAAAAACACCTCATAAGCCTTTGTCACAAAAGAGAATGCATGCTCAAATTGAGCCGCACGGAAGATGTTGGCCGATATGCTACACCGAAGCAGGTGGCGAGCGGGAGCCGAGGCTGAGGCCTGGCAGTCCGTTGAAAAACGCTGTCTCGGTAACGCAGGTGGTTTTCAACCGCCTGCTTGGCGCGCGCCTTGTGCGCTGGTTGCCTGCCAATAGTCGGGGTAAAGCCGTACAATAGGTCATCTTTCCGCTGTTAAATCGACCACTCGGCATGACGCCGACGCAGGAACCGATGCGTTTTGAAGAATTCTAGCTCTACCGCCCAGGCGCCCATGTGGCGTCAGCAGTTGCCTTACCGGCTCAAGGAGGGTGCGCTCATCGCTCTCGGCGCGCTATGTCTGTACCTCTGGATGGCATTGCTGACCTACGATCCGGCCGATCCCGGCTGGACCCATACCAGCAACGTCGAGCAGGTGCGGAACGCCGCGGGGCGCGCCGGTGCCTGGTTCGCCGATGTACTGTTCATGGCGCTAGGTTACTTCGCTTACCTGTTCCCCTTATTGCTCGGGATCAAGGCATGGCAAGTGTTTCGTGCGCGTCATCAGCCTTGGCACTGGAGCGGCTGGTTGTTTTCCTGGCGCCTGATCGGCCTGGTGTTTCTGGTACTGTCCGGTGCGACCCTGGCCTATATCCACTTCCAAGCGGGCGCCGAAATGCCCGCATCCGCCGGCGGCGCCTTGGGCGAGAGCCTTGGTATGCTGGCGGTCGATTCGCTGAACGTGCAAGGCAGCACCTTGCTGTTCATCGCCTTGTTTCTGTTCGGTCTGACGGTATTCAGCGATTTGTCCTGGTTCAAGGTGATGGATCTGACCGGCAAGATCACCCTGGATTTGATCGAGCTGGTGCAGAGCCTGGTCAACCGCTGGTGGAATGCCAGGGCCGAACGTAAGCAGTTGGTCGCGCAGCTACGCGAGGTCGATGAGCGGGTAAGCGAAGTCTCGGCACCGATCGTGCTCGACCGCACCGAACAGGCCAAGGTCAAAGCGCGCCTGCTCGAGCGCGAGGAAGCCTTGAACAAGCACATGAGTGCGCAGGTCAATCGCACCGCGCCGGTCATCGCTGCGCCTGCGGCGCCCAAACCGCTGGAGCAGAGCAAGCGGGTGCTGAAAGAGAAGCAGGTGAATCTGTTCGAGGACAGCGCCCTGGCCGGCAGCTTGCCGCCTATTTCCTTGCTCGATGTGGCGGAGAAGGTGCAGAAAAAATACTCGCCCGAGTCCCTGGAGGCCATGTCGCGCCTGCTGGAGATCAAGCTCAAGGAGTTCGGCGTCGAGGTCATCGTCGAGTCCGTGCATCCGGGGCCGGTGATCACCCGTTTCGAGATCCAACCCGCGGCAGGGGTCAAAGTCAGCCGTATCTCCAACCTGGCGAAAGACCTGGCGCGCTCGCTGGCGGTGATCAGCGTGCGGGTGGTGGAAGTCATTCCGGGCAAGACCACGGTCGGCATCGAGATTCCCAATGAAGATCGGCAGATCGTGCGCTTCTCCGAAGTGTTGTCGTCGACCGAATACGATGACGCCAAGTCGCCGGTGACTCTGGCGTTGGGACACGATATCGGTGGCAAACCGGTGATCACCGATCTGGCGCGCATGCCGCATTTGCTGGTGGCCGGTACCACGGGTTCGGGTAAATCGGTGGGCGTTAACGCGATGATCCTGTCGATTCTGTTCAAGTCCACGCCGGAAGAAGCGCGCTTGATCATGATCGACCCGAAAATGCTCGAGCTATCGATCTACGAAGGCATCCCGC
>CBIHQF010000584.1:0-2910 GCA_966211665.1 uncultured Pseudomonas sp.
GTAGCCGCCGATCACCCTCGGGTACTCGATGCCGGCCTCGTCTTTCAGCCACTGCTGGACGATCTGCGAGCGCAGACCGCCGCGAAAACAATACAAGTAGCCCTCGGGATTGGCCTTGGCGAACGCCGCCCAGGCGGCGATACGCTCGGCCTTGGCCGCGCCGCTGACCAGTTGGTGGCCCAGTTCGATGGCCGCCTGCTGGCCGCGCTGCTTGTAACAGGTGCCGACCTTCTGCCGCTCGGCATCGTCCATCAACGGCAGGTTGAGTACGCCGGGAAAGGCGCCCTTGCTGAACTCCACAGGCGCGCGGGCATCCATCATCGGCGCCCCCGAGAGAAACAGCTGGCGGTAGTCGCTGGTATTGTCGCGCATCAAAACACCTCTACCGCATGGGTCTGTCGCTCCAGCAGTTCGCCGATCGGTTCGAGCGCCAGGCCAAGTTCTGCGGCCACGGCGAGAAACTCCGCCTCGCCTTCCACGGTGACCGCCACCAGCAAGCCGCCGCTGGTTTGCGGATCGCACAGCAGCTGCTTATGGCGTTCGCTCAAGGGCGCGAGCTTATCGCCATAGCTGTCGAAGTTACGCAGGGTGCCGCCGGGCACGCAGCCCTGTTCGAGGTAATAGTCGATGCCGGGCAAGCGCGGCACCTTGGCGAATTCGACGCGCGCGGTCAGGCCGCTGCCGTCTGCCATTTCAACCAGATGGCCGAGCAGACCGAAGCCGGTGACGTCGGTCATGGCCATTACTCCGGCGAGCTTGCCGAAGCGGCTACCGGGTTTGTTCAGGGTGCACATCCAGTCGCGCGCCAGGCCCACGTCCTCGGCGCGCAATTTAGCTTTCTTCTCGGCGGTGGTGAGGATGCCTATGCCCAACGGCTTGGTCAGGTAGAGCCGGCAACCGGCGGTGGCGGTGTCGTTGCGCTTCATATTGCGTTTGTCGACCAAACCGGTGACCGCCAGACCGAAGATCGGCTCGGGCGCGTCGATCGAGTGACCGCCGGCCAGGGGAATGCCCGCCTCGTCGCAGATCGAACGGCCGCCGCGGATCACTTCGCGGGCCACGTCCGGCGCCAGCAGGTTCACCGGCCAGCCGAGAATCGCGATGGCCATCAAGGGGTCGCCGCCCATGGCGTAGATGTCGCTGATCGCATTGGTGGCGGCGATACGACCGAAATCGTAGGGATCGTCGACGATCGGCATGAAAAAGTCGGTGGTCGAGACCACACCGCGTTCTTCGTCGATGGCATAGACCGCCGCATCGTCACGCGAGGCATTGCCCACCCAGAGCTTAGGGTCGAGATTTTGCGCGCCGCTGCCCGCCAAAATCACATCCAGCACCTTGGGGGAAATCTTGCAGCCGCAACCGGCACCGTGACTGTATTGGGTTAAACGTATGGGCTCGCTCATGGAATCGCTCGTATCGCCTCGACAAGGCGCGGATTCTAACAGGCCGGCGAAAAGCCTAGCGAGCTTGGACGTACCCCTGGGATCAACGGAACTCGGTTCGCGGAACGAACACAGGCTCGCGTGGATCAATCGCAAACGCGCCGGCTCGGTATCGGCGCTAGGGCATTTCCTCGTCGCGGCTATGCGGCGCTCTGGCGTGGGGGATCGGCGCAGGGTATGTTCCAGAGACAAAGGATTAGCGGGGGTGTTATGAGCAAGCGCATTGCGCTGGTATTGGGGTCCGGCGGCGCGCGCGGCTACGCGCATATCGGCGTGATCGAAGAATTGGAAGCCCGCGGTTACGAGATCGCCTGCATCGCCGGCTGCTCCATGGGCGCTGTGGTGGGCGGCATCTATGCGGCCGGCAAACTCGACGAATACCGCGACTGGACGCAAAGCCTGGACTACCTGGACGTGCTGCGCCTGCTCGATGTGAGTTTCCGTCTGGGCGCCATTCGCGGGGAGAAAGTGTTCGGCAAGATTCGCGAGATCGTCGGCGAGATCGATATCGAAGAGCTCTCGATCCCCTTCACCGCGGTGGCCACCGACCTCACCAACCAGCAGGAAATCTGGTTTCAGGAGGGCTGTCTGCATCAGGCCATGCGCGCCTCGGCGGCGATCCCCAGCCTGTTCACGCCGGTGGTCCAGGGCAAACGCATGCTGGTCGACGGCGGCCTGTTGAACCCGTTACCCATAGTGCCGGTGGTGTCCAGCCACTGCGATCTGATAGTCGCGGTCAACCTCAACTCGACCAACCAGCAGCATTACCAATTGCCGGTGATCGAACGTACGCCCGCCCTGAAAACCCGTTTCGACCTGATGATGAGCACGCTCGGCTCGCGCCTGCCGTCGTTCCGCCGTAAAAGCGACGAGGACGACGAACTGTTACTGCTGGAAAACCTGAGCGAATCCGCACCGGCCGAGGCGATCAATCCCTGGGATCAGCGCCCGCCAAGGACGGTGGAAAAAGCCGCCACGCCGAAATCCGCCAGCGGCTCGCGGGTTGCCGACCTCGGCGGCCCGGCCTCTTTGTTGGAATTGGTCAACCAGAGTTTCGAGGTGATGCAAACCTCGCTGGCGCAATACAAGATCGCCGGCTACCCGCCGGATATCCTGATCAACGTGCCCAAGCGCGTATGCCGTTTCTTCGAATTCTACAAAGCCCCCGAACTGATCATGCTCGGCCGGCAAATCGCCAGCGATACCCTGGACAAGTATGAGCGGGGCGATGTGTGACCCGGCCTCATTGGTGTTGATCGTCTGACTGCGCTGCGCCTGCCGCGAGCTCGCCATGCACGGTTTTATCCGCCACCCAATCGCTGAGCAGGCTGTAGGCCACGGCGAGCAAGGTCGGGCCGAGGAACAGGCCCATGAAGCCGAAGGCCAGGATGCCGCCGAATACGCCCAGGAGCACCACCACCAACGGCAGGTTGCCGCCGCGGCTGATCAGGTCGGGTTTGAGGAT
>CBIHQF010000585.1:0-2902 GCA_966211665.1 uncultured Pseudomonas sp.
CAAACGAGCGTCTCGTGCCTTGCCTCGCGCTAAAACAGGCTCCGGCGCGGTCGCGGTGAAACGGCAACAGACCCTAGCCAACAATGGCGAGATATGTGGGTTTATTGTCGTTGCGGCCAAGGCCAGACTCTCGGCAAACTGCATCCATGACCAGCGGAGACTCTTCCATGGATGCGCCCCGTACTATCGCTTGCCTGCTCTACCCGGATGTCATGAGCCTGGACGTCAGCGGGCCGCTGCAGGTCTTCGCCTCGGCCAATGTCGAACGCCAACGCCAGGGGCTGTCGCCCTACTACCGGTTGCTGGTGCTCGGCGAACGGGTCGGCGCCATGCCGACCTCCGCCGGCCTGCAAATGGTCGCCGAACAGGCCTGGTCCGACGTCGATATCGGCAGCATGGATACGTTGCTGATCCCGGGCGGAGCGGGCGAAAAAATTCAATCCGAGAATATCGCCTTGTTGGCTTGGTTACGTGCAGCGGAGCCCCGGGTGCGTCGCCTGGGATCGATTTGCTCCGGCGCACTGATCCTGGCGGCCGCCGGTTTGCTCGATGGTCGCCGCGCCACCACCCATTGGGCCGATGCGGAGCATTTGCGTCAGGCTTATCCCGCCGTCGAAGTGCTCGCCGATTGCCTGCACACCTATGACCCGGAAGACAAGCACGGCAGCGGCCATATTTTCACCTCGGCAGGGGTGACGGCGGGCATCGATCTGGCCTTGGCCCTGGTCGAGGCGGACCTCGGTCGCGCCATGGCACTGGCGGTGGCACGCCGCCTGGTGATGTTCCTGCGCAGGCCGGGCGATCAGGCCCAATTCAGCACCCTGCTGGCCCCGGATCCCAGCCGCGTGCCGCGACTGGCCGCCCTGCTCGAATGGATTCCCGCACATCTGCACCAGGATCTTTCGCTCGAAGTGCTGGCGGCCCAGGCGCACATGACGCCGCGCACCCTGTCGCGGGTATTCACCCGGGAACTGGGCATGGGGCCGGGGCGCTACGTGGAGCGCGTCCGCCTGGAAGCCGCGCGCAACCTATTGCAAGACGCCCAGACCTCGATCGGCACGGTCGCGCGCTTGACCGGCTTCGGCCACCCGGAAAATTTACGCCGCACCTTTCATAAACATTTGGCGGTGAGCCCACAGCAATACGCCGAACGTTTCGTCTGAGTTTTCCTTCCCCAGGAGTCAGCCATGCTGCAACTACGCCCCAATTGCGAGTGCTGCGACCGCGATCTGCCCGCCGATTCGCGTGATGTCCTGATCTGCTCGTTCGAATGCACCTTCTGCCGCGATTGCGCGACTCAACGGCTGCAAGGGCATTGCCCGAACTGTGGCGGCGAACTGCTGCAACGACCACGGCGCCCCGCCGCCAAGCTGGAGCGGTTCCCCGCATCGCTAACCCGCACTCACGCCACCGAACCTTGCCATCCGGCTTCGAGGTAATCCATGTCGCTGCTCACCAACGCCAGCGTTTTACGCTTGTTTCTCGGCCAGGCCTTGTACTGGAGTTGCAACCTCATCGGCATCACCCTCACCTCGCTGGTGGGGCTGCAACTGGCGCCGTTGAATATCTTGGCGACGCTGCCCCTGGCATTGCTGGTGCTGGGCAATTTGCTCTCGGTGCAGCCCTTGTCGCTATTCATGCAGCGTCGCGGCCGCAGGCTCGGCCTGGTACTGGGCGCAGGCTGCGGCATTGTCGGCGGACTGCTCGCGGCGCTGGGGGTATGGCTGGGCGACTTCAGCCTGTTCTGCCTGGCCGCCTTGCCGCTGGGAACTTATCAAGCCTCGGCGATGTACTACCGCTTCGCCGCGTTGGAAGCCGTGGATAGTGTCCAACATGGCCGCGCCAGCGCTTATGTGATCGGCGGCGGTGTACTCGCGGCCTTGATCGCCCCCAGCCTGCTGCTCTGGTCGCAGAACGCCTTGAGCGCCCCCTTTGTCGGCGCCTACCTGATGATGGCCGCGCTGGCGGCAGGCGGCCTGCTCTTGATGGCGCAGCTTCGCGAAGGCACTGCACCGGTGCCGAGCAAAGGCGGCTGGGCGGCGATACGCGAGCTGCTCGGCCGCCCACAGATCCGCGCGGCCATCGCCACCACGGCGGTCGGCCACGGCCTGATGATCATGATCATGACTGCCACGCCTTTGGCCATGCAGTTCTGCGGGCTGTCGGTGACGGACAGCTCACAGGTGATCCAATGGCACATGCTCGGCATGTTCCTGCCCGCGTTCATCGCCGGCCAATTGGTCGACAAGCTCGGCAGCGCCAAGGTCGCGGTGTTGGGTAGTCTGGTGCTGTTGGTCAGCGCCGGCATCGCCTTGAGCGGTCTGGGCAAAGGGCATTTTCTTCTCAGTTCCTTTCTGCTCGGCGTGGGCTGGAACCTGATGCTGATCGCCGGCACCACGCTGCTCGCCAGCGGCCATAGCCCAGGCGAACGCGGCAATGCGCAAGGATTGATGGAATTGAGCAACGGCTCGGTGGCTGCGGGTGCTTCATTCGCCTCGGGCGCGCTGATCAGTAGCGTCGGTTGGGGCGCGGTCAATATCGGCATATTGCCGCTGGTGGCGCTGGTCCTGTTGACGCTGCTGCCGCTAAGGAGCAAGACGCTGGTCCGCTATTCCTAACATGCCGTTGAAAAACTACCTGCGTTGGCCCCCTTAATAAAAAAGAGGGCGTTAAAAACAGGCTCGGCAAGCCGCTTGCGGCTAACGCGCTTCAGCGCGGCCCACAGGGCGAGCGAAGCGAGTAATGCTCATTTACAGCACGTAGACTCGCGTGCGAGCCCAGTCCGCTTGACTCGCTGCGCTCACCCTTCGGGCCAGCCGTTGGCTGTTACTTCGCTGCGCTGCGTTTCTCGCCTGTTTTTGCGGGGCCGCCATCGGTATTGTCTTGCCTGCCTCGGCTCGGG
>CBIHQF010000586.1:0-2895 GCA_966211665.1 uncultured Pseudomonas sp.
CATCGGGCCGGTGGTGTCCTGGGAGCCGACGGTGGTCATCTTCGGTTCGCAGTAGGTGCCGGGGCGCACGCCTTTGCCTTCCGGCAGGCCGCAGGCCTTGCCGACCATCTTCTGCGCCAGGGTGAAGCCCTTGGTGCTGGCGGCAGGCGGTTCGGGCAGTTTGAACAGGTCGGTTGGGCCCAGGCCCAGTTCGGCGCGGGCTTTCTCGGTCAGGCCGCGACCGATGATCAGCGGAATACGGCCGCCAGCGCGAACTTCGTCGAGCAGAACCGGGGTCTTCATTTCGAAGGTGGCCAGCACTTCGTCGGTGCCGTGCTTGCAGACTTTGCCGGCATGCGGGTAGAGGTCGATCACGTCGCCCATGTTCAGTTGGGAGACATCGAACTCGATCGGCAGAGCGCCGGCGTCTTCCATGGTGTTGTAGAAGATCGGGGCAATCTTGCTGCCGAAGCAGAAGCCGCCGGCACGCTTGTTCGGCACGTACGGGATGTCGTCGCCGAAGAACCACAGCACCGAGTTGGTGGCGGATTTACGCGAGGAGCCGGTGCCGACCACGTCGCCGACGTAGGCGATCGGGAAGCCGTCGTTACGCATCTGCTCGATTTGTTTCATCGGGCCGATGACGCCTTGTTGGTCAGGCACGATACCGTCGCGGGCCATTTTCAGCATGGCCAGGGCGTGCAGCGGGATATCCGGGCGCGACCAGGCGTCGGGAGCCGGGGACAGGTCGTCGGTGTTGGTTTCGCCGGTGACCTTGAATACGCGCAGGCTGATCTTGTCGGCCAGGGTCGGGCGGTTCTTGAACCACTCGCCATCGGCCCAGGATTGCAATACGCCTTTGGCGTGAACATTGCCGTTCTTGGCTTTTTCGGCGACGTCATGGAAGGCGTCGAACATCAGCAGGGTGTGCTTCAGTTGTTCGGCGGTCACGGCAGCCAGTTCGCTGTCGTCGAGCAGGCTGACCAGGGTGGCGATGTTGTAACCGCCTTGCATGGTGCCCAGCAGCTCAACGGCGTGTTTTTTGCTGATCAGCGGGGAAGTGGCTTCGCCTTTGGCGATGGCAGAGAGAAAACCGGCCTTGACGTAGGCGGCTTCGTCGACGCCTGGCGGTACGCGGTTGGTGATCAGGTCGAGCAGAAAGGCTTCTTCGCCGGCCGGCGGGTTTTTCAGCAGCTCGATCAGGCCTGCGGTTTGTTCGGCGTTCAGCGGCTGGGGCACGATACCCTGAGCGGCACGCTCTGCTACGTGGTTGCGATAGGCTTCAAGCACAGTTATTACCCTCATCATTGGTCCCAAAGGGTTGTCCGGGACACGATCCAGAAACCAGCAAACCAAGCGCTCCGTGGCTTCATGGGCCACTTAGCCGAGATTTCGCTGATCCCTTCCAGAAGCTGCTTTCAAAGTTTTACGCCGGCAGGACGGTTTGATGAGGGCTGTCGCAAGCACCTGAAAATGCATTCCAAATGCCTGCGACAACTAACGTACTGCAGGATCGACTGTGCTCGTGACGCTTTGAAAACAGCTTCCAACGGACATCGGCGCCTATAAAAGGCGGGCCGATTCTACTGGAAAGCTTAGACAAAGTTAAGCTAAAGCCCCCGCCCACATAGGGATGATCTGCGTTAGACAAAGGACTAAGATGCCCGATTGTTTACCCGCACGTATTACCTCGCCATGTCCAATCAGCGCATCAAAACACCTTGTGTCGGCCTTTGTTCCACCGTTTACGGCGATGTGGTGTGCCGTGGTTGCAAGCGTTTCCATCATGAAGTGATCAACTGGAACAGCTATGACGAGGAGCAGAAGCATGCCGTCTGGGCGCGCCTCGAAGTGCTCCTGGTCCAGGTGATGGCGGCCAAGCTGGAGGTTTTCGACGCTGTTCGTCTGCGCACGCAACTGGAACAGCGGCAGATCCGCTTCGTGCCGCAGCAGTCGCCTTATTGCTGGGCCTACCAGTTGATCGCCCGGGGAGCCCGGGTCATCAGCCAGCTGGATGCTTATGGCATGGTGCTGCTACCGGAGTTCCGCGACTGGGATTTGCCGGCATTGCGCGACGCCATCGATCGCGAGTTCTTTCTGCTGTCCGAGGCGCACTACGAGCGTTATATCGCCCCGCGGTTCTTGCGCGAGGGGATGGAGCAGCGGGTTTAAGGCGCGGATAAGCGCCAGCGCAATCCGGGTGGTCTGATACAACAAAGCCGCCTCGACGGGCGGCTTCGTGCTTTGGCGGCCAGCTATTTCAGTGCTGGGACACCAACTCCTCCAGGTGCGCCATGATTTCCTCCGGCTTGAGCACCAACACATCGCTTTCCAGCGAGTCGAGCACCACTTCGGCGGTGTTGCCGATCAAGGCGCCGGAAATACCGGTACGGGCCACGGTGCCGATTACCGTGACGGCAGCGCCCAACTGATGGGCGATCTGGGGAATCACCGCATCGGCCGGGCCTTCGAGCACATGCAGACGATCATCGGAGATGTCGTACTCGGCCTGGAAGGCTTTGCATTGCTCGCGGTAACGCGCCTCGATGGTCTCCTTCAACTGGTAGGTCGGGTCGGCAGCCGACAACATCGGTGTCGGGTGTGCGGCGATGACGTGTAATTTAGCGTTCGCCAGGGCGGCGATGTCGTAGCCATGGCTGATGATGCTGGCATGCAGCGTGCGGTGCTCGCCATCGGCATTACCGACATCCACGGCGGCGAGAATGATGCCGTTGGCCCAGGGTTTGTCGGTTTTCACCATCAGCACCGGGCCGGGGCAATAACGTAGCAGCTTCCAGTCATCGGGCGTCAGAAGGGCGCGTTTCAAGGGGTTGTCGGGCAGGTGCTGCTTGATCACCAGGTTGCAGCCTTCGGCTTGCTGCACGGTGATGATGGTGTTGTACAGGTTTTCATGCC
>CBIHQF010000587.1:0-2893 GCA_966211665.1 uncultured Pseudomonas sp.
GGTGCCTTGCCAGCGGCGCGCCAGCCAGTCCAGATCTTCCGGGCGGGTAATTTTAAGATTGTCCGCCCGGCCTTCGATCAGCCGTGGCGCCTGCCCCGCCCACTCCAGCGCGGACGCCTCATCGGTGATCGCCACACCAGCGGCGATGGCATCGCCCAGGGCATTGCGTAGCGCCTGCAAACGGAACATCTGCGGCGTATAGGCCTGCCAGATCACCGAGCGGTCGACGGTTTCTTGCACCCGCCCATTCGGCCCGATGCGTTTGAGCGTGTCGCGTACCGGTACGGCGAGCAAGCCGCCGACGGGATCGCCCGCTAACTCGGCCAACAACCGATCGAGATCGGCGCGTTGCAGGTTCGGTCGCGCGGCATCGTGCACCAGCACCCAATCCTGTTCGCCGGCGCCCAACTCGCGCAAGCGCAGCAGGCCATTGAGCACCGAGTCCGCGCGCTCGCGCCCGCCATCGACGCGCCTGATGCGGCTGTCGTTCGCACAGGGCAGTTGCGACCAATAGGGATCGTCCGCGGCGAGGCTGACCACCACACCGCGCAGGCACGGATGGTCGAGAAAACAATCGAGGGTGTGTTCGAGAATGCTTTTACCGGCCAGCCGCAAATACTGCTTGGGCCGGTCCGCGGCCATGCGACTGCCGATACCGGCAGCCGGAATCACCGCCCAGAAAGGAGGTATTGCGGGGGTGTTCATTCGGTCAACTGATAGAGGGTTTCGCCCTCTTTGAGCATGCCGAGCTCGTGACGGGCGCGCTCTTCGACGGTCTCCATACCCTTCTTCAGCTCCTTGACTTCCGCCTCGAGGATGCGATTGCGCTCCAGCAGACGCTGGTTCTCGCTTTGCTGATCGGCGATCTGCTGTCTCAGCTCGGTCGCCTGCGCCAGGCTGCCGTCGCCCACCCACAGGCGGTACTGCAAGCCAGCCAGCAGCAACATCAGTATCGCAATCAACCAATAAGGGTTACGCATAACGGGCAGACTTTCCGGACGAAAAAGGGGCGACTCACGCCGCCCCTCTTTTAACATGCTTACACTCAACCACGGAACTCGCTGCGGCCTTTATACGGCGCCTTACCACCCAACTGCTCTTCGATACGCAGCAGTTGATTGTACTTGGACACGCGGTCGGAGCGGCACAGCGAACCGGTTTTGATCTGACCGGCGGCGGTGCCCACGGCCAGGTCGGCGATGGTGCTGTCTTCGGTCTCGCCCGAGCGATGCGAAATCACCGCGGTGTAACCGGCGGCCTTGGCCATCTGGATGGCTTCGAGAGTCTCGGTCAGGGTGCCGATCTGGTTGAACTTGATCAGGATCGAGTTGGCGATACCCTTGTCGATACCTTCCTTGAGGATCTTGGTGTTGGTGACGAACAAATCGTCGCCGACCAGTTGAACCTTGGCGCCGATCTTATCGGTCAGCACTTTCCAGCCCGCCCAATCCGACTCATCCATGCCGTCTTCGATGGAGATGATCGGATAACGCTCGGACAAACCGGCCAGGTAATCGGCGAAACCAGCGGCGTCGAAGACTTTGCCTTCGCCGGCCAGATCGTACTTACCGTCTTCGAAGAACTCGCTGGAAGCGCAGTCCAGAGCCAGGGTCACGTCGTCGCCCAGCTTGTAGCCGGCGTTGGCCACGGCTTCGGCGATCGCAGCCAGGGCGTCCTCGTTGGACGCCAGGTTCCGCGCGAAGCCGCCCTCGTCGCCGACCGAGGTGCTCAGGCCACGGGCTTTGAGCACGGCCTTGAGATGATGGAAAATCTCGGTGCCCATGCGCAGCGCGTCGGAGAAAGTCTTGGCGCCGACCGGCTGCACCATGAACTCCTGAATATCGACGTTGTTATCGGCATGCTCGCCGCCGTTGATGATGTTCATCATCGGCACCGGCATGGAATAGACGCCCGGGGTACCGTTGAGGTTGGCGATGTGCGCGTACAGCGGCAAGTCCTGATCCTGAGCGGCGGCTTTGGCGGCAGCCAGGGACACGGCGAGCACGGCATTGGCGCCCAGCTTGCCTTTGTTCTCGGTGCCGTCCAGGGCGATCATCGCCTGGTCCAGCGCCTTCTGGTCAAGCGGGTCCTTACCCAGCAGCAGATCGCGGATCGGACCGTTGATATTGGCCACGGCCTTGAGTACGCCCTTGCCCATATAACGGCTCTTGTCGCCATCACGCAGTTCCAGCGCTTCGCGCGAACCGGTGGAGGCACCGGACGGCGCACAGGCGCTGCCAACGATGCCGTTATCGAGAATTACATCGGCTTCCACAGTGGGGTTGCCACGGGAGTCGAGAACTTCACGACCCTTGATGTCGACGATCTTTGCCATTGTTGTAAGCACTCCAGAAGTTGACGAAAACGCTAGTGCAGAGAAATTCGAGCAGCCGCCACGGGCGGCCGCTATTTTGTGACCCGTAAGTCAGGTTCTATTCAGGCGGCACTCTACCTGAGAACGGCGACCGGATAAACAGACGATCAGGCCGTTTCGATCGGCGGAAAACTCTTGATCAGATCATCCAACTGCTTGAGCTGGGCGAGGAACGGTTCGAGCTTATCCAGGCGCAGGGCGCAAGGGCCGTCGCACTTGGCATTGTCCGGATCCGGGTGCGCCTCCAGGAACAAGCCGGCCAAGCCCTGGCTCATGCCCGCCTTGGCCAGGTCGGTGACCTGGGCGCGACGCCCGCCCGCGGAATCGGCGCGACCGCCCGGCATCTGCAAGGCATGGGTCACATCGAAGAACACCGGGTATTCGAACTGCTTCATGATGCCGAAGCCGAGCATGTCCACCACCAGGTTGTTGTAACCGAAAGACGAACCGCGCTCGCAAAGGATCAACTGATCGTTGCCGGCTTCGACACACTTGGCCAGGATATGTTTCATTTCCTGG
>CBIHQF010000588.1:0-2892 GCA_966211665.1 uncultured Pseudomonas sp.
GGTTGGCCAGGGTGGCGAGCAAAATGCCCCAGACGATCGGCCAGGGTTTGCGAAAACGTGCCGCCAACAGCAAGGCGAGCAGCTGCGTCTTGTCGCCGATTTCGGCCAAGGCCACGATCAGGGTGGGAACGAACAGGGATTCCAGCATCAGGCTTCCTAAAGGGGCGGGTCGACTCGGCTATGACACGTACAGCCTTCCCGCCCCGGGTAAGGTGTGCGTGTCATAGGTCTTGTCAAACCGCAGGTCCGCTACCAGAACGTTGAAATACGTTTTTCAACGGTCTGCTACTGGGCCTTGGGCCGCGCGCGCCATGGTCTGCCGACCAAGTATGTTGACGCGTGCCGGGCGAGCCGGTGGAAACCGCTCGCGGGAGACTACTCCCCTAGGACGCGGGCATTCTGCCCAAGCGCCGCAGGGAGAGCAAGCGCCGGTTCAGCGCTTGTTCGCGCGATAGATGCGAAAGCCATTGGCCTCGGCCAGAACCTGGCAGGGGCCAAGATGCTGCTCGATCAGCGGCGGATACTTGAGGAAGCTGTTGGCCACCAGACGCAGCTGGCCGCCGTGGTTCAGGTGCGCCGCGGCCTGGCGCAACAACTGTTCCGTGGCTTGATAGTGGGTGTGCACGCCCTGATGGAACGGCGGATTGCTGAGAATGGCGCCGAGGTTCTTCGGCGCCGCGTCTATGCCGTCACCGCACATGACTTCGGCCTCCAGGCCATTCTCCATCAGGGTCAAGCGGCTACTGGCGACGGCGAAGGCATCGACATCGAGCAGGCTCACCCGGCTCTGCGGATAGCGGCGTTTCAACGCGGCGCCCAACACCCCGGCGCCGCAACCGAAATCCAATATATGACCTTCCGGCAATTGCTCCAGGTGCTGCAACAGCAGGGCGCTGCCGACATCCAGACGGCCATGGCTGAATACCCCGGGCAGGCTGACCACGCTCAGCGGGCCATCGGCCAATTGCAAGCTGTAGTGCTTGGCCAGGGCCTCCAGGTCGGGGATGGCGGGCGCGTGCTCGACCTGCACCTGCCAAAGCTGGCAGTGGCGCGCGCTGTCGAGTTTGCGTGGCTTGCCGAACGCGGCCAGTTGCTTGGCCGCGCGCTCGACGCCGGCGCGCTTTTCCCCGACCAGATAGAGCGGGTGCCCGGGCAGTTGGGCGGCCAGGGCGGTCAGCAGGTAGTCGGTCAGCTCGCGGGATTTCGGCAGAAAGAGTACGGCCGCCGCACAGGGCGTTTCGGGCGGTTGGACGCCGAAGTGCGTGCGCCCGGCGAAGCGCCCCTCCAGCAGCGCGTGTTCGCCGGCATGCCAACTCCAGCCTTGGGCCTGCGGCAACTGGCCGAGCAGGTCATCGGCGGGCAGGCCGGCGAGCAGCAACGAGCCGCCAAACAACTCGGCCTGGCGCAACAGCACTTCGCTTCGCGGGTCCATATTCGCTCCTCGAAAATGGCGCGCAGCTTAGGGTCTGTCCCCGTTTCAGCGCAAGCCGCGATGAAACGGGGGCAGACCCTCAGACTACGCGACGCGGCGCACCGCCGAAGAAGGCTTCGGCGTTCTCCGCCAGTTGCACGACGATGCGCTGGCGCGCCTCGCGGCTACCCCAGGCGCTGTGCGGGGTGACGATCAGGCGGGGCAGCTCGGTATCGAGCAGGGGATTGCCCGCGGTCGGCGGCTCCTGGCTCAGCACATCGGTGGCGGCGCCGCCGAGATGGCCGCGGCGCAGGGCATCGGCGAGGGCCTGTTCGTTGACCAGACCGCCGCGCGCGGTATTGATCAGAAAGGCGCCGGGCTTCATCAGTTGCAGCTCCCGTGCGCCGATCAGGTCGCGGGTTTCGGCGGTCAGCGGGCAATGCAGGGTCAGGGCGTCGACTTGCGGCAACAGTTCGTCCAACGGCAGGCGATCCACGCGGGGAGGTCGTCCCGGCAGTTGCCCGAGCAGCACGCGCATGCCGAAAGCTTCCGCCAGCCTCGCCACGGCGCCGCCCAATTCGCCATGGCCGAGCAGGCCGAGGGTTTTGCCCGCGAGTTCGACGATGGGGAAGTCCAGCAAGCAGAACTGCGGCGCTCGTTGCCAGAGTCCCTCGCGGACCGCGCGTTGGTAATCGGGCAGGCGAGTGGCCAATGCGAGTAGCAGCATCAGGGTGTGCTGGGCCACCGAAGGCGTCCCGTAACCCTGGCAGTTGCACACGGTAATCCCCAGCTCGCGCGCCGCGTTCAGGTCGACGTTGTTGCTGCCGGTGGCGGCGATCAGGATCAGTTTCAGCTCGGGGCAGGCGGCGAGCACGGTGGCGTCCAGCGGCACCTTGTTGCTGATCGCCACCTGGGCGCCTTGCAAGCGCTCGATGGCTTGTTCGGGCGTGCTGCGATCATGCACATGCAACTCGGCGAAGGCCCGTTCGAGCGGGGCCATATCGAGGTCGCCGAGGTCGAGCGAGCTATGGTCGAGAAAAACCGCGCGGCTATTGTTGCTCATGGCTGTTCCTTTTATTGCGTAGTGGCGGGGCGTATTATCGCGAACTCAATAGCGACCCGATGCGACGGAGCTTTTATGTACTGGACGGAATTTTTTACCGTGGCCTTGATCCACCTGCTCGCGGTCGCCAGCCCCGGGCCGGACTTCGCCATAGTCGTGCGCGAAAGCGTGGCTTATGGGCGTCGTGCCGGTATTTTCAGTGCGTGTGGCGTCGGCACGGGCATTCTGGTGCACGTGACCTATTCGCTGCTGGGGATCGGCTTGATCGTGTCGCAATCTATTGTCTTGTTCAACGCCTTGAAGTGGTTGGCCGCCGCCTACCTGCTGTATATCGGCATCAAGGCCCTGCGCGCCAAACCGAATACCGCGAAGGCGCAAGTGAACGCGGAAGAGGGCGGCCGCTCGCCACGCGCGGCCT
>CBIHQF010000589.1:0-2881 GCA_966211665.1 uncultured Pseudomonas sp.
TATTGCTGCTGGACCGGCTGCCCGAGCCGACCCAGCGCATCGGCGAATCGCTACCACCCGCGGCGCGACGCTTACTCACCGACATGGACCTCTGGCAGGAGTTCGTCGCCCAGGGCCATGCGCCCTGTTACGGCAACCGTTCGATCTGGAACGGCGAGCTGGCCGAACAGGATTTTCTGCGCGACCCGGACGGCCATGGCTGGCACCTGGATCGCGCCCGTTTCGAAAGTTGGCTGCGCGCCAAAGCCCTGGCCCGTGGCGCGGCGCTGCTGGCGCCGGCCACCCTGCTCTCGGTCGCCAGGATCGAAGTTGGCTGGCAACTGCTTGTACAAACCGCCAATGGGCCGGTTCAACTGCAAGCGCGTTTGCTGATCGATGCCGGTGGGCGTGCTTCGTTGCTGGGCAAAAAACTCGGCGCCCGGCGCAAACGTCAGGACAAGCTGGTATGCGCCTGGCTCTATGGCCATGACCATGGCACAGCGCCCGCCGATGGCCTGTCGCATATCGAAGCCGCCGAACACGGCTGGTGGTACAGCGCGGCGCTACCCGGCAAGCGCCGCGTGCTGGCCTTGCACACCGACGCGGATCTGCCTCCCGCAAGGAACTTCAAGATTGACGGCTGGCTGGCCGGCGCCGCCTGGCAAGCGCCCGGGCTCGCCGCATTGCTGGATAGCAGTGGGTTCATTGCCGAAGGCCCGGTACAAATCGCCGCCGCCCATAGCAGCGAACTGCAACCGGCGGGCGGCGACGCCTGGCTGGCGGTGGGCGACGCGGCCCTCGGCTTCGACCCGCTGTCCTCCCAGGGCTTGTTCAACGCGCTCTATACCGGCCTGGCAGCCGCCGAAGCCGGCTACCGTCATCTGCGTGGCGACAGCGGCGCCATCACCGACTACCGCCGGCAACTGGCCGATATCGCCCAGGCCTACCGCGATCACTTGAGGCTTTATTACCGCGAGGAGAGCCGCTGGGCGGATGCGCCGTTCTGGCAACGCCGGCAATGCTCATAGCAAGGTGCCGAATACTCAGCGCCTAATTCAAACCCGCCAGTCGCCTAAACCGCTCTACCTCGACTGCCGGCTCGTTGTTGCACTGCGCGGCAGCCAAACGCATCAACACCTGCTCGCGGCGTATATGCGCCTGGGGCAGCGAATAGGCGGCACCAATCAACTCGCGTAGCGTCATTGGCAACCCCCAGCGCGCCTTCAAGCTGATAGCGAATGGCTTGGCGAAGTCGTCGATGGCTTGCTGCAGGTCATTGTCATCGATGCCGTTGCCGTTCCCCGCCCACTCCCGGGCCTGGTACAACACACACAACTCGCCCAGACGATGCAGCAGTGCCGCGGCTTGTAGCGAGGCGTAGTCGAGTCCACAGGGCTTGGCCAGGGCGACGATCTGTTCGGCCAATCGTTCTGAGGCATCCAGATGAAGCCGTAGACGCGCCGCGATCACGCCATCGTCGTCGCCGCTGATTTGCCGCAGCGCCAGACTGATCGCCAAGTTCAGCCCGGTGCGCCCGCCCAAGCGCTTGAGCGCTTCGCTCAAACTCGTGCACGAACGCCCCGCCCCACCATACGCGGGGCTGTTGGCGGCGGAGATCAGATAGGCGCAGAGCGCCGGGTCGTGCTGCCAGTCATCGGCCAGCGCCTTGAAGTCCAGGGGCACGCCGCGACTGATCTGCTGCAACTTGGCTTTGACGCCACCTAACAGCGGCAGATCGAGATCGTCAGCGCTAAGCCCCCTCAAGTGCTCATGCAAGTTCTCATGCGGCTGGGTGCTGGCTTGCAGCGGTACACCGGCAGGCAACAGTCGCTCGAGTATCGCCAGAACCGAGGGGATATCGAAGGGTTTGGTGATGTAGGCGCTGATAGCCAGGGGTCTGACCGCCAGGACGCTTTCGCGGTCAGCGCGGCCGGTAACCATCACCAAGGGTACTTGCGAATCCTGCTTGCGAATCTTCTGCAGCAAGCTGAAGCCCGAGTCGTCGGGCAAGTTCCAGTCGGCGAGCACCAATTGATAGTCGCTTTGCGGCCAGGCATCGCAGGCGCTGCGCACGTCGATGAAACAGTCGGTCTCCGCACCTGGGCGAAGACTCAAGACCAGTTGTTTCAGAAGATCGGCAATCCATGGATCGTCGTCTACGATCATTACCCGCATAGCCCCTCCAGATAACGCTTCGAAGTCCCGGGCCAGAGGATGATGAAATTACTCGACAGCAGCCATGCGCAGTTGATTGTTCAGAACAAGCCGAGCTGCCCGCCGACCAAGGTGGTGAAATCGTCCCGCACGAACGGCAGTATGGCATCGGCCACCGGCTTCAACTGACGCATCAGGTAATGGTCGTAGTCGATGATGCTCATACGGGTTTCCAGCGGTTCGGGGCCGGCCAGGGTGATCACGTAACTGATCCAACCGCCTCTCTGATACTGACGCGGACGGCCCTGGCGGTCGTTGTATTCGTCGGCCATGCGCGCCGCCCGCACATGGGGCGGCACGTTGCGCTCATAGTCGTCGAGTTTGCGGCGCAGGCGCTTGCGATAAATCAATAATTCATCGAGTTCGCCGGCCAGGGTGCGGCGCACGTAATCGCGCACATAGTCCTGATAGGGCTGGCCGTTGAAAATGCGCAGGTAGAGTTCGCGCTGGAACTGCTGGGCCAGCGGCGACCAGTCGCTGCGCACGGTTTCCAGGCCCTTGTAAACCATCTCCGCCGAGCCATCGGCGCGCTTGACCAACCCGGCGTAGCGCTTCTTGCTGCCCTCCTCGGCGCCGCGAATGGTCGGCATCAGAAAGCGCCTGTAATGGGTTTCGAACTGCAGTTCGAGCGCGCTGTGCAACGCGAACTCCTCCTGCAAGTGCTCGCGCCACCACTGGTTGACCCGTT
>CBIHQF010000590.1:0-2878 GCA_966211665.1 uncultured Pseudomonas sp.
CGCCCTACAGAAAGCGCGATCCCGTAGCCCCGGATAAGCCCCAGCGCAATCCGGGCCGCTGTCACGGTTTGCAGCGCTTTCGCGTTCGCCTCGTCGGGCGGGCGCACCCCGTCAAGCCCTTATCGGCGCCTGTTCCCTTGGCGGGTTTCACCCGCCCTACCGCCTTGGAGTCTCGGCAATGGCGCCCCCCCGGTGCGCCGCGCGCACCGACGTCCCCGCGGTCTTACCCTACCCGTTACGCAGCTCGCGCCTACGCATCAAGCGGTAAGCCGCTGGCAATACGAACAGCGACAGCAGCGGCGCGCTGAGCATGCCGCCGACCATGGGCGCGGCGATGCGGCTCATCACTTCGCTGCCGGTGCCGCCGCCGAGCAGGATCGGCAGCAGGCCAGCGATGATCACCGCCACGGTCATGGCCTTGGGGCGTACCCGTTGCACCGCACCTTCGCGGATCGCCTCGACCAGCGCCTGTTCGCTGCGCTCGCCGGCCAGTTCGCGTTCGGCCCAGGCGTTTTTCAGGTAGAGCAGCATGATCACGCCGAACTCCGCCGCGACCCCGGCCAGGGCGATGAAGCCGACCCCGGTGGCCACCGACAGGTGAAAGCCGAGCAGGTAGAGGAACCAGACCCCGCCGGTCAGGGCGAACGGCAGCGTGACCATGATCAGCAGCACCTCGCTGAAGCGACCGAAGCACAGGTAGAGCAGCACGAAGATGATCAACAACGTGGCCGGCACCACCAGTTTGAGCCGCGCGTTAGCCCGCTCGAGAAACTCGAACTGCCCCGAGTAACTCAGGCTGATGCCCGGTTGCAGGGTGACCTGCGCCTCGATGGCGGCGCGCAGATCGGCCACCACCGAGGCCAGGTCGCGACCGCGCACATCCACATAGACCCAGCCCGAGGGTCGCGCATTCTCGCTTTTGAGCATCGGCGGGCCGTCGCTGATCTTGATTTTCGCCACCGTGCCCAGGGTGATCTGGCTGCCCTGGGGGGTGTAGATCGGCAGCTGTTCGAGCCCGCCTAGCGAATCGCGCCATTCGCGCGGGTAACGCACGCTGATGGGGAAGCGCGCCAGGCCTTCGATGGTCTCGCCGACATTCTCACCGCCGATGGCGCTGGAGACGATCGCCTGCACGTCGGCGATGTTCAGGCCGTAACGCGCGGCCGCCGTCCGGTCGATATCGACATCGATATAGCGCCCGCCGGTCAGACGCTCGGCCAGGGCCGAACTGACTCCGGGGATACCTTTGGCAACCTGTTCGATAGCCTGAGTGGTCGCATCGATCTGCGCCAGATCGCTGCCGGCGACCTTGACCCCGATCGGGCTCTTGATCCCGGTAGCAAGCATGTCGATGCGGTTGCGGATCGGCGGAATCCAGATATTGGTCAGCCCCGGCACTTGCACCACCCGGTCCAGTTCTTCCACCAATTTTTCCGCGGTCATGCCGGCGCGCCACTGCTCGCGCGGTTTGAACTGGATGGTGGTCTCGAACATCTCCAGCGGCGCCGGGTCGGTGGCGGTCTCAGCGCGACCGGCCTTGCCGAACACATGGGCGACTTCCGGCACGGTCTTGATCATCCGGTCGGTCTGCTGCAGCAACTGCGCGGCCTTCTGCGCCGACAATCCGGGCAGGGCAGAAGGCATGTAGAGCAGATCGCCCTCGTCCAGCGGCGGCAGGAACTCGCCGCCCAGCTGCGACAGCGGCCACAGGGTGCTGAGAAACACCAGCGCCGCGACCGCCAGGGTGGTCTTGGGCCAAGCCAATACCGCATCCAGCGCCGGTTGGTAGATGCAGATCAATCCGCGGTTCAGCGGGTTGCGCGCCTCATCGGGAATCCGCCCGCGAATCCAGTAGCCCATCAGCACCGGCACCAGGGTCACCGACAGTCCCGCGGCCGCGGCCATGGCATAGGTCTTGGTGAAGGCCAACGGGCCGAACAGCCGGCCTTCCTGGGCTTGCAGGGTGAACACGGGGATGAACGACAGGGTGATGATCAGCAGGCAGAAGAACAGCGCCGGGCCGACTTCCACCGCCGCGTCGGTGATCACCCGCCAATGGCTTTCGCCCTTGAGCTCTTCGCCGGGGTGCGCGTCGCGCCAGGCCTCGATCTTCTTGTGCGCGTTCTCGATCATCACCACAGCGGCGTCGACCATGGCGCCGATGGCGATGGCGATGCCACCGAGGGACATGATGTTGGCATTGATGCCCTGTTGCTGCATGACGATAAAAGCGATCAGCATCCCGACCGGCAAGGACACGATGGCCACCAGCGAGGAACGCAGGTGCCAGAGAAAGGCCGCGCAGACCAGCGCAACGACGATGAACTCCTCCATCAGTTTCTCGCCCAGATTGCGCACCGCGCGGTCGATCAAGCGGCTGCGGTCGTAGGTGGTGACGATCTCCACCCCGTCCGGCAGGCTGCCCTTGAGTTCCTCGAGCTTGGCCTTGACCGCATCGATGGTGCTGCGTGCATTCTTGCCGCTGCGCAGGATTACCACGCCGCCGACCACCTCGCCCTCGCCGTCCAGTTCGGCGATGCCGCGACGCATCTCCGGGCCGAGCTGGATATGCGCCACCTCGCCGAGGGTCACAGGCACACCGCCGGCATCCAGGCGCAGCGGGATGGCGCGAAAGTCGTTGAGGCTTTGCAGATAGCCCGAGGCGCGCACCATGAATTCGGTTTCCGCCAGTTCCAGCACCGCGCCGCCGGTTTCCTGGTTGGCCCGGCCGATGGCATCCGTCACCTCGGCCTGGGTGATGCCCAGGCTGGCCAGCTTGATCGGGTCGAGTTGCACCTGATACTGCTTGACCATGCCGCCGATGGTCGCCACCTCGGCGACATTGGCCAGGGTCTTCAGCTCGAACTTGAGGAACCAG
>CBIHQF010000591.1:0-2866 GCA_966211665.1 uncultured Pseudomonas sp.
TATAGGTTGGAGCGCCAGGTCGCGCCCCTGGGTGTATAGATCGTGTTTATTACCGAGCTGATGAAATGACGACCAATATCCATCGCTCGGCGTAGTTGCCCTATCCGGCGCGGATGATTTTCGACCTGGTCAACGATGTGGCGAGTTACCCGGAGTTCCTGCCCTGGTGTTCGGCCAGCGAAGTGCTGGAGGCCAGCGAGACGCACATGCGCGCGAGCCTGACGGTGGCCAAGGCGGGGCTGAGCCAGCGTTTCGTGACGCGCAACGCGCTGGTGCCGGAGCAGTCGATCGAGCTGAACCTGGAGGAAGGCCCGTTCTCCCAGCTGAACGGCCAGTGGCAGTTCAAGGCGCTGAGCGACAAAGCCTGCAAGATCAGCCTGGATCTCAGCTTCGATTATGCCGGGCCCCTGGTGCGCGCCACGCTGGGGCCCTTGTTCAACCAGGCGGCGAACACCCTGGTGGATGCGTTCTGTCAAAGGGCCAAGCAACTCTATGGATAACAAATCGATCGTGGTCGAGGTGGCCTACGCGCTGGCCGACAAACAAAAGTTGCTGCGCTTGAGCCTGCCTTACGGCACCACCGTGCGCCAGGCCGCCGAGCAATCGGGAATGGCCGCGCATTTTCCCGGGCTCGACTTGAGCAGTGCCCCATTGGGGATTTTCGGCAAGGCGGTGGCCAAGCCGGAGGGGCGGGTGCTGGAAGATGGCGAACGCGTGGAAATCTACCGCCCGCTGATCGCCGACCCGAAGGAGGTGCGCAAGCAGCGCGCGGCCAAGGCGGCCAAAGCCAAGAGCGATGAAGCGGGCGTTTGAGCGGGCGATGGCCGCACTCACTGGCAGCGCCAGCGGTGAAGTTTTATTTCTTCTATGCTGTCCGTCGGCTAAAAGGCGGTGCCCGCCGCAGAAGGCGTCAGCGTGATGAGATCGTCGTTCGAAAGCGTGTTGAAGGACAAGAACCGGCTGCACCTCGAGCGGGGACGGGGTGACGAGCCGGTGGTGGTGATGCGTCGGGTCGCTTTCGTGTTGCTGGATAATTTTTCGATGATGGCCTTCACCGGTGCCGTGGATGCGCTCGTCACTGCCAACCTGATGAGCGCCACGCCGCTCTATGACGTACTGGTCGTCGGGGGTAGCCAGGACGCCGTGGTCAGTGATCTGGGCATCACCATCTCGGCTGGCTGCCGCCTTGTCGATCTGCATGAGCGTGATCAGCACCTCATCGTGGTCTGTGGTGGATTTCGCGTGCGCTTGCAGGCCGATCCGTTGCTCAGAACCAAGCTGCGCCACGCCGATGCTGCCGGCGCCATGCTCGGCGGGTTGTGGAACGGCGCCTATTTCCTCGCAGAAGCGGGGCTGCTGGACGGCTACGACTGTGCCTTTCACCCCGACGGTCGGGCGATGATGGCCGAACTGTTCCCCAAGGTGCGGCTTTCCAGGCATTCCTTCGTGATGGACCGCCAGCGCATCGGTTGTGCCGGCGCCAACAGCTCATTGGGCATGATGCTGGAGGTGGTCAAGCGCGATTGTGGCGATAGCCTGGTTCAGGCGGTGGAGGAGGTGCTCAGCTGCGACAAGCTTCAGGAAGTCATGGACGTCTCGGCGGTGACCGTGGACCGCGACCCGACCTTGCCGCAGCCGCTGAAATTGGCCCTGGAGCTGATGCACAACAATATCGACGAGCCGTTGAAGATGGAGGAGGTCGCCACCTGCGTGGGCCTCTCCACGCGCCAGCTCGAGCGCCAGTTCTGTCGCCACGTCAATGCCACGCCCTCACGCTACTACCTGGAATTGCGCCTGACCCGCGCCCGACAGCTGTTGCAGCAGACCAATAAGTCCCTGGCCGATATCGCCGTAGCCTGCGGCTTCGTCAGCATCTCGCATTTTCGCCGCTGCTTTCGCGAGTTCTTCGACGTGGCGCCGGGGTCTTTCCGGAACAGCGTGCGCAAGGGTCGCTGAGTGCGGCGTAACCAACAGCCTGCTGAACAGCGCCGGAAACGCTGAACTCGGCCCGAGTGAGGCTGATGGCGTTCGAGAAAATCCCCATAAAAAGGCTATGTGCCCGCTATGCGTTGCAGCGCGCGGATCAGCCCAGCAATGCCAGGACGCGGTAATTCGGGTGGGTTAGGCGCACGGATCCCGCAGTTGCTTCGCCAACCCGGTTCCGCGCCACTAACCTGCGCGGCCCGACCCGCCCGCAAAAGACGCCTGCAACACAGATTGGGACATAGTCATAAAAAAGGCTACGTACCAATTCGGTGTTGCATGGGGAGTTCGGGGAAGAGTGGCCCTCTTGTAAGGGGCGCAATAGGTAGGGTGCGCTGCGCGCACCAAGAGCCTGCAGCCAGCGCTGGTGTGATGATGGTCTGATGCGCACGGCGCACCCTGCGAGGTCAGATCCTTCGCACTTAAGCACTGAAGCCTGAACGCAACACACTATTTGGACATGGCCAAGAAAAAGCCCGGAAAAGTCCGGGCTTTTTGTCGCGATAGAATTATTGCGGCGAGGTTTCCAGCGGTTCCGGGGTCGGTACCGGGACGGTTTCGACGCTGTCCACTTCGCGCTGGATCTGTTCCAGCAGAGAGCCGGGGGCGGCCGGTTTTTCCTCCGCTTTCGGCTGTTGGGCGGGGGTGGTGATCACGCTGTCGCCCGACTCGCCGAGGATCGCTTGGTCACGGCTGACGCCTGGCATGAAGTCGCCCGACAGGCCGACGAGCTGATCGCCCTCGTTGAACTTCACGCTGATGCGTTCCTGCAGGCGCTGGCCGCCGCCGGGTTGAATGCTGTAGAGGTAATCCCAGCGATCGGCGTGAAAGGTGTCGGTGATCAGCGGGTTGCCCATGATAAAACGCACCTGGCTACGGCTCA
>CBIHQF010000592.1:0-2866 GCA_966211665.1 uncultured Pseudomonas sp.
CCGCCGAGGTGCGCAAGCTGGCCGAGCGCAGCCAGATCGCCGCCCAGGAGATCGGCGAAGTGGCGAAGAACTCGGTGGCCCTGGCCGAGCGCGCCGGGGGCCTGCTCGACGAGATCGTCCCCGGCATCGCCAAGACCAGCGACCTGGTGCAGGAAATCGCCGCCGCCTCCGAGGAGCAATCCTCCGGCGTCGGTCAGATCAACACGGCGATGAACCAGCTCAACCAGATCACTCAGCAGAACGCCTCCTCCTCCGAGGAGCTGGCCGCCACCGCCGAGGAAATGAGCGGCCAGGCCGAGCAACTGCAGCAGCTGATGGGTTTCTTCACCCTGGCCAATAACGGCGCCAGCGTGAGCGGCAACGCCACCGCGCGCCCCAAGGCCGTCGCGCTCGCCCCGAGCAAAGTGACCAACAGCGCTGGCTCGGCCGTGCCGGCCGGCTTCGTGCGCTTCCAGGAGTAACACCATGGGCCAGTTGATCAAGGTGGACAACGCCACCAGTGCGCCGGAAACCCGTCAGTACCTGACCTTCGCCCTCGGCGGCGAGCAGTTCGCCGTCGGCACCCTGAGCGTCAAGGAAATCATCGAGTACGGCCAGCTCACCACGGTACCGATGATGCCGCCCTCGATCCGCGGGGTGATCAACCTGCGTGGCGCGGTGGTGCCGGTGATCGACCTCGGCGCGCGCTTCGGCGGACGGCGGACCGAAGTCGGCCGGCGCACCTGCATCGTCATCCTCGAAGTGGAGCACGCCGAGGAACAGCAAGTGATCGGCGTGGTGGTCGACGCGGTGAACGAGGTGCTGGAAATCGCCCCGGCGGATATCGAGCCGCCACCGGCCTTCGGCGCGCATATCCGCACCGACTTCATCCAGGGCATGGGCAAGGTCGGCGGCAAATTCGTCATTTTGCTGGATATCGGCCGGGTGCTCTCGGTGGACGAACTCGCCGCCCTGACTCAGGCCGCAACGGACCTGGCACCCAACGAATAAGAAATCTGGCTACTCAGAAAGGAAAGACCATGTTCAAGAATATGCGTGTCGGTGCCCGCCTAACCCTGGGGTTCGCCACGGTGTTGTCCCTTACCGCCCTGCTGACCTATATGGGCATCGACCGCATGCAGGCGATCAAAGCCGATCTCGACGAGGTCGTCAGCCTGCGCATGACCCGCGTCATCCAGGTCGCCACCCTGCGCAACGAGATGAACATCATCGCGCGCACCAGCCGCAACAGCATTCTGCTCACCGATCCGCAGCGCATCGAAGCGGAAATCGCACGCCTGGAGCGCGCTCGCCGCAGCTTCGACAAGGTCCTCGGCGAGATGGAAAGCGGCGTATCCACGGACGAAGCCAAGCGGATCGCCAGCGATATCCGCAGCAACTTTCAGGCCGTTGCACCGGTGCTGGACAGGGTGCTGAAACTGGCCACCTACAATCGCAGCGAAGAAGCGGCCGGCATCCTGATGGATGAGGCGGCAGTGCTGCAGGACAGCCTGTTCAACGCCCTCGACGGCATGATGGCCTACCAACAAGAACAAACCGGCGAGCTGGTCGAGAACGCCGAACACAATTACAGCAGCGGCCTTCAGTCGATGCTGATGCTCCTGGCGGTGGCCATAGCGCTGAGCGGCTTGATCGCCTTGCTGATCACTCGCTCGATCACCCGCCCGCTGAACGAGGTCATGCATGCGGCCAGCCGCCTCGCCGAAGGCGACCTGGACATCAGCCTCAGCAGCGACCGCCGCGACGAGACCGGCCTGCTGCACAACGCCATCCAGCGCGTGTCCAGCGGGCTGCAGACGCTGATAGTCGAAATGAACCACATGTCCGCCGAACACGATAAGGGCGACATCGACGTGGAACTCGACAGCGCCAAGTTCCAAGGCGCTTATAAAACCATGGCCGATGGCGTCAATAGCATGGTGCTGGGCCATATCGCGGCCAAGAAAAAGGCGATGCTGTGCGTCAAGGCACTGGGCGACGGCGACCTCGATGCGCCGATGGAGCAACTGCCCGGCAAGAAGGCCTTTATCAACGAGGCCATCGAGACGACGCGCCAGCAGTTGAAGGACGCCACCGCCGCCGCCGCGGTTGCGACCACGATCAAAACCACCCTGGATAACGCCTCGATCAACGTCATGATGGCGGATAACGACGGCATCATTCGTTACATGAACAAGGCCACCGAAGCGTTGATGCGCCGCTCCGAAGCCAATATGCGCAAGATATTGCCGCAGTTCAGCGCCGACCAGATCATTGGCGCGAACTTCGATATCTTCCACAAGAACCCCAGCCATCAGCGCAACCTGTTGAGCAGCTTGCGCGGCACCCATGTCGCCCAGATCCCCGTTGGCGACATGGTCTTCAGGCTCAGCGCCAGTCCCATCTACGACCCCAACGGCAAACGCCTCGGCACCGTGTTGGAATGGATGGACCGCACCACCGAGGTGGGCGCCGAGCAGGAAATCGTCAAGGTGGTCGCGGCGGCGGCGGCCGGCGACTTCTCGGGGCGCGTGGCGAGCGCCGACAAGGATGGCTTCTACAAACTGGTCGCCGACGGCATGAATCAAATCGTCGCCACCACGGACACGGCCCTGAGCGACGTGCTGCGCGTACTCAGCGGCCTGGAGCGTGGCGACCTGACCCAGAACATCGACAAGGACTACCAAGGGACGTTCGTCGAGCTGAAGAATGCCGTCAATAACACCATCGGCAAGCTCTCCAGCATCATCGGCGAGGTCAACAGCACCACCGGCAGCATTGCCTCGGCCAGCGAAGAGGTGAGTGCCACCGCCCAATCGATGAGCCAGGCCGCCAGCGAACAGGCCGCCAGCGTCGAGGAAACCTCCGCCTCGATCGAGCAGATGTC
>CBIHQF010000593.1:0-2830 GCA_966211665.1 uncultured Pseudomonas sp.
CGCCGAGTCCCGGGCCGTTTTTAACGCAGTATTGCCAACGCAGGTAGTTTTTCAATGGCCTGTTCGCAGCGACCTGTCGTCCGCACGAATAAAACCCCGGTACAGCTTGGCTGTACCGGGGTTTTGCTTTTTTTGGATGCCGGTCGGCGAGGCTATTTATTTCGGCGGTGCGGTGCGTAGTGCGGGATCGACCCGCGCATAAAGCGATTTGGCGACTTGCATGCGGTTGATATAGGCGTCGATCCCGTGCAGCGCATCGACACGGGTGAAGTAGGGGCCTTCCAGGGTGCCTTCGCGGGTCGAAAAGAAATATTGCCCGTTGACCGCCGTGACTCGCTCGCTGCGGTAGTGCGTGCCGGGGCTCGGATCCACATTGCGCTGACCGAACATAGCCAAATCTCCACAAAAAGCCGGGATAGTTTGAGTCTAATCCGCTGAATGGCTGACGTTTGACTTGGCGACAGATGGTCGCATATTGGCGGCTTTTGTCTGGTTTTACGGTTTTCTGTCGTCAAGTTCCAGGCACTCTGCGCTCGCCATAGGTACAGTTTGCCGCTTTCGGCCCCCGGAACTGTAGCTGTGGCCCGAAACGCGAACCTCCTAGAATGGTGCTTTGCGCCGTTGCCAGCCCTGCTCTGAGGCCCGTGTCGGCGTGCATTCGAGGCCTCCATGCATATCTCTTCCGGTCGTTGGCTTTACGGCATGTTCCTGGCGTTGCTCACCGCTGTGCTCTGGGGTGTGCTGCCGATCCAGCTCAAACAGGTGCTGCAAGTCATGGACCCGGTCACCGTGACCTGGTTTCGCTTGTTGGTGGCCGGCTCGATTCTGTTCGCCTATCTGGCTGCGAGCCGGCGTCTGCCGCGCTTTCGCCCCCTGGGCAAGAAGGGCGCATGGCTGCTGGCGCTGGCGATTGCAGGGTTGAGCAGCAACTATGTGCTGTATCTGGCCGGCCTGACGCTGCTCAGTCCGGGCACCACGCAATTGGTGATTCAGGTCGCGCCTATCCTGCTGCTGGTCGGTAGTCTGCTGGTCTTTCGTGAGCGTTTCAGTCTCGGTCAGGGGCTGGGCCTGGCGGTTCTGCTGCTGGGTTTCGGGTTGTTCTTCAATCAGCGCCTGATGGAATTGCTGACGTCGTTGAGCGACTACACCACTGGGGTTCTGACAGTATTGCTGGCGGCCTTCGTCTGGGCGTTCTACGGCTTGGCGCAGAAGCAGTTGTTGACGGTATGGAACTCGTTGCAGGTGATGATGGTGATCTACCTGGCCTGCGCGTTGTTGCTGACCCCCTGGGCCCATCCTCTGCAGGCGCTCGCGCTCAGTTCGTCGCAAGGCTGGCTGTTGTTCGCCTGTTGTCTGAATACCCTGGTGGCTTATGGCGCCTTCGCCGAGGCGCTGGCGCATTGGGAGGCCTCGCGGGTCAGCGCGACCCTGGCGATCACGCCGCTGATCACTTTCGTCTCGGTCGCGCTGGCGGCGAGCTGGTGGCCGGATCATGTGCAGCCCGAGCAGATCAATTGGCTCGCCTATGGCGGCGCCGTTCTGGTGGTGTTGGGTTCGGCATTGATCGCCCTGGGCCCCTCGCTGATGCTTAGTCTGCGTGCCCGGCGGGCGAGGATGCAGGGCTTGCCGCGGCCGTTACTCTAAAACCCTAGGGCACCGCGTAACCCACCAGGCGATATTCCGCGTTGCTTCGGTGGTGGGTTACGGCGCGCTCACTCTTGTGGGCTTATCGCTATCGGCAGTGAGCGCCTAACCCACCCGAGAGAAGCGTTAAATCGCCGGTTGATCGCCGCGCTTGGCTTCGCGGTATTCGCCAGGGGTTTGTCCGGTCCAGGCCTTGAAGCTGCGATGGAAGGAGCGGGATTCGGTAAAACCCAGGTAGCTGGCGATATCCTGGATCGTCAGCTCGCTGCGCAGCAGGTAGTGCTAGGCCAACTCCTGGCGCAATTCGTCGAGGATCTGCTGGTAGCTGGTACCGGCCTGCTGCAGGTGGCGTTGCAGGGTGCGCACGGTCATATGGAATTTCTCCGCGACCCGTTCCTTGCGCGGTAAACCATCCTTGAGCAACAGGCGCAGTGCGGTTTTGACCCGCTGCGGCAACGGCTCGTCGCCATCCAGGCCGGCCATCAGGGTCAGCGCGTGTTCTTCCAGGGTGCGCAGCAGGTTGGCGTCGGCCTGGCGCAACGGCACGGCGAGGTATTCCATGGGCACCAGCAGCGCACTGCAGGGTTGTTCGAAGCGGACCGGGCAACCGAACACCGCCTCGTACTCGGCAGGATCGGCGTTCTGGGGCTGCGCGTGCTCGAACCAGACCTCGCGGGGCGACCGCTGCATGTCGGCGATCCAGCGTGCATACAGCAGCCAGGATGCCAGCACGTTTTCCACCAGATGCCGACGGATGTCCGGCGTTTGATGTCGGCAGCTCCAGATCAATTTGACCTGATCATCGGAGGCCTCGACCCGGCTTACCCCCATATCGCCGACCAGTTTCTCGTAGGGCACGATGCGGCTCATGGCTTCGCCCAGGGTGGCACAGTTCATCGCGATGTAGCCCAGCACGCTCCAGGAACCGGGCTGCACATAGCGCGCGCAATGCAGGCCGAACAGCGGGTCGCCGGAGACCTTCAGCAGGTGCGCGAGCAACCGTTCATGGGTTTCCCCAGGAATACGCTTGCCGTTGTCTGCCAGGTCCGCCGCAGCTATCCCGCAGGCCTTCAGCGCCTGGTCTATATCCAGGCCCAAATGCTCGGCGTGGCGCAGGTATTTGAGCAGGCTGGGAACCGAGGTGTAGCCGAGGTTGTGCATGGCTTGTCGTTCTGCTTGTCCTGAT
>CBIHQF010000594.1:0-2829 GCA_966211665.1 uncultured Pseudomonas sp.
GCCCTCGACGCGCTGCTCGACCGAATCGGCGGCGGTGAGGATCAGCACCGGCAGGAGCGAGGAGCGGGCGCGCAGGCGGCGCAGCACTTCCAGGCCGGACAGCTTGGGCAGGCCGAGATCGAGGATGAGGAGGTCGAACTCCTGGGTGGACAGGGCCGTGTCGGCATCCTGGCCGTTCTTGACGCAATCGATGGCGTAGCCGGACTGGCGCAGGGACCTCGTTAATCCATCGGCAAGTACGCTATCATCTTCGGCGAGCAAAATTCGCATGGGGGACCTCGGTAATACATATAGAGCACGAAGGCCCCTATTGTGTTTGATTTATCGCAACAATGCGAGCCTACCACACCGGCATTTTTCGCTTGCTTAAACTACTGGATTTATATACAGTAGTGGCTTGTTTTCGCTTGCCAGAACCACTGGATTTTTATACAGTAGTGCTCTTGATTTTGCGTGGTAGCGCCCCTACCTTGCCTACTCCACAGCTGAAAGTACACCATGGACGACAAAAAAACCGCAGTAAACGCCGCTGAAAAGGGCAAGGCACTCGCAGCCGCCCTGGCGCAGATTGAAAAGCAGTTCGGCAAGGGCTCGGTGATGCGCATGGATACCAGCGCACCGGTCGAGGAAGTGCAGACTGTTTCCACCGGCTCGCTGGGCCTGGACATCGCGCTTGGCGTCGGTGGCCTGCCACGCGGCCGTATCGTCGAGATCTACGGTCCGGAATCGTCGGGTAAGACTACCCTGACCCTGCAGACCATCGCCCAGATGCAAAAGCTCGGCGGCACCTGCGCTTTCATCGACGCCGAGCACGCGCTCGACGTCGGCTACGCGCAGAAGCTGGGCATTAACCTGGGTGAGTTGCTGATTTCTCAGCCGGACACCGGCGAGCAAGCCCTGGAAATCACCGACGCCCTGGTGCGTTCGGGTTCGGTCGACCTCGTGGTCATCGACTCGGTGGCGGCACTGACCCCGCGCGCCGAGATCGAAGGCGACATGGGCGACTCGCTGCCGGGCCTGCAGGCACGCCTGATGTCCCAGGCGCTGCGCAAGCTGACCGGCTCGATCAACCGCACCAACACCCTGGTCATCTTCATCAACCAGATCCGTATGAAGATCGGTGTGATGTTCGGCAGCCCGGAAACCACGACCGGCGGTAACGCGCTGAAGTTCTACGCCTCCGTGCGTATGGACATCCGCCGTACCGGTTCGATCAAGTCGGGTGACGAGGTGATCGGTAACGAAACCAAGGTCAAGGTCGTCAAGAACAAGATCGCGCCGCCGTTCAAGGAAGCCCACTTCGACATCCTGTACGGAGAAGGCACCTCGCGCGAAGGCGAAATCCTGGACCTGGGCGCCGACAACAAGATCGTCGAGAAGTCGGGCTCCTGGTACTCCTACAACGGCGAACGTATCGGCCAGGGCAAGGATAACGCCCGCCTGTTCCTGAAAGAGCGTCCGGCACTGGCACGCGAAATCGAGAACAAGGTCCGTGCCGCCCTGGGCGTGCGCGAACTGCCGCCGGTCGCTGCTGAAGACGGCGGCAAGGATGGCGGCAAGCCGAACCTGAAGGCAGTCGGCGAGTAATCGCCGGGTTCAGCTCTAGCACATGCCAGCACCCCAGCTCAGCCTGAAAGGACGCGCGCTTCGGTTCCTCTCGATGCGCGAACACAGCCGGCTCGAGCTGGGCCGCAAGCTGGCCCGTTATGCCGAGGAGGGCGATGACGTGGAAGCCCTCCTGGATTTCCTTGAAAAGAACAACTGGCTGTCGCAGGAAAGGTTTGCCGAATCCCTGATCAACAGGAAGGCAAGCCGCTTTGGCAACAGCCGTGTGATGGCCGAGCTGCAAAGCCACGGCATCAAAGGCGAAGCGTTGGACGAGATTAAATCCTCGCTTGCCGACAGCGAAACAGCGCGAGCCAGAGAAGTCTGGCAGCGCAAGTTCGGCACCGTCGCCGCCGATGCGGCCGAGCGTGCCAAGCAGATGCGCTTCCTGCTGCAGCGTGGCTTCTCCCAACGCGCTGCCCGGATCGCAATGCAGGGCGCTCCCGACGACGACGAGCTGTAAGCAGGTTTGTAGTTCGAGCCTGCTGCCCCGACGAGCCGGCCTGGCCCCAGGTTTGCTCCGACGATATGCCAGGCGCGGCCGCAAGCCTGTTCATATCACCTTATTCTCCGCGCTCCCGTCCGGGCAGCGCAGCTCCGGCGCCAGCGTGGAGCGTCATTCCCGATATGCCCCGGCATATTCCTCAACGGGCGATGGCGCTGCACGCTGGCGCTTGCTCATTCCGTCCGCCTCATCACTGTTTTTCGTAGGGTGGGCGGCTCCACCCCGCACGGTGATCAGCCCATCCCTTTGCGCCGCCCACGCGGCCGGGCAGCCCGACTGCCACCACGCCGTAGCTGCAGCCCGCCACAAGCTCGCCAGCGGCTCGAATCCTGTCCAGGGCATAACCAGGACCCGCTGCGAGCATGAGCCACGCCCATCCTCACCTTGAGCGAACTGCCCGAGCCCCCGGCAACTCATCAATTGGTCCGGCCACTCACCCAACCCGTCTAACCACACGCAATATTGACCACTCAGCAAGAAACCCAACACGAATACGCTGCAATGCGGCAAAAACGCCTCCGCTGAAGTGCAACTGCCAACATGCTGTGCTAAACTTTCACGGTTTAAGCAGCGCCGCATGAGCGGTTGTTGTCGTAGAAGCTACGACAACGTGCATGAAGCACACTGGCTGCACCACTAACCGCCGCGCAAGCGGCATTGGTTTTTATGCCCCTGTCTCCTCCCGTATCGCGCTCGCTCCGGCATACGCGCGCCATCAC
>CBIHQF010000595.1:0-2817 GCA_966211665.1 uncultured Pseudomonas sp.
GCTCCTCGTCGATCCGCAGTTGCGCCGCGCGCGGCGCCAGGCCGTGCAGGGCGGCGTGGTAGCGCAGGTTCTGCTCGACGCTCAGGTCCAGGTCCAGGGTGCTCTGTTGGAATACCACGCCGAGTTGGCGCAGCGCCTCGCGCGGTTGCTGGCGCAGGCTGCAGCCCATCACCTGGATGTCGCCCTGTTGCAGGTCGTAGAGGCGGGTGAGCAGGGCGATCAGGGTGGATTTGCCGGCGCCGTTCGGTCCCAGCAGCGCGGCGAAGCCGCCGGGCGCGACGCTGAAGCCCACGCCTTGCAGCGCCTGGCGCGGGCCATAGGCGAAAGCGATATCGCTGACTTCGAGGGCGTTCATGGCGTCACCACCACGCCCCAGGGGTAGCGGCCGACCTTGATCGATTTGCTCACCTTGAGGCTGTCGACATCGATCACCGAAACGTCGCCGCTGACCCCATTGGTGGTCAGCAGGTGCTTCTGGTCCGGGGTGAAGGCCAGGTGCCAGACGCGGCGGCCGACCAGTAGGTAATCGAGCACTTCATAGGTTTTCGCATCGACCACCGCGACGTGGTTGGCCGGCCCGAGGGCGACGAAGGCGTACTTGCCGTCGGCGCTGAGTTTGACCCCGACCGGTTGCACCTTGTCCGGGTGTACGCCCTTGATCTGGAAGGTCAGCACCTTCTCGATCTGCCGGCTGGCGACGTCGATCACACTGACCGTACCGCCTATTTCCGCCGAGGCCCACAGACGTTTGCCGTCGACGTCGAACTCGACATGCCGGGGGCGCTGGTCGACCAGGGTGTTGTCGACCAACTGCTGGGTGGCGGTGTCGATCCAGTGCAGCATATTGGTGGTCTCGCTGGTGTTCACCGCCCACTTGCCGTCCGGGCTGACCGCCATGCCTTCCGGTTCGACGCCGACATCGATCTGCGCCAGCACCTCGTCGCTGTGGCTGTCGACCACCGTGACCAGCGCATCGTCCTCGTTGGAGATATACAGCCAGCGGTCGTTGCGGTGCAGGGCGAACTGCTCGGGGTCGGCGCCGGACGGCAGCTCCTTGATGATCTTGCGCGTGGCCAGGTCCATCACCTGCACCCGGTCCGAGTCGCTGGCGCAGATGTACAGCAGCTTGTTGTCGCTGGACAGCAAAAGGCCACGCGGGCGCATGCCGACCTCCAGGGTGGCGCTGACTTCCATGGTGTCGAGGTCGATCACGCTGATGCTGTCGTCTTTCTCGTTGGACACATAGGCGGTGGCGGCCAGGACCGTGTGACAGGTCAGGCCGAGGGCGACGGTGCAGGCAAGACGGGTAAGACGCATGGGGTTGATCCTCTTGTTATGGTCGTTTGCGGCCAGGTTTGTAGGTGGTGTGCACGGTCTCAGGCTTAATCCCGTGGGAGGCGCTTTAGCGGCGGCAGTCGCGGCTAAAGCCCCTCCCACAGCCTAAGGCGCACCCGCCAGATCACAGCTGACCTCAGGCTGGTCGTAGCCAAGGCTGTCCAGCTCGCTGCTGGGATGGAGAAAGCCGTCCTGCGGCGAATTGCTGACCAGGGCGCGGGGATGGACCAGGGGGATCGGTTGACGCAGTTGGCCGTTCCAGCTGCGGAAACTCAGTTTGCGGCCCTTGAAACCATCGAGCGGCAATTGCCCGCTCAAGGCCAACTGGCGGATCGCCGTGGCATCGCTCTGGCGCAATTTGCTCACCGCGGCGGCGATGCTGCGCACGGCGATCCAAGCGGCGAAATCGCGGTCGTTCATCCAGCGTTTGGCATGGGCTTCGAAGCGTTTTTGCAGTTGCGCGGCGCCATAGGTCTCGACGGTTTTGTGCCAGCCGGTCGGGGTCAGCCCCTGGGTGCCGGCGACCGGGCGCGGGTACCAGGTCTGGTAGGGCAGGTATTCGCCGAAATCGCCGCGCTCGTCGGCCACCAATACCACGTCGTACTCGGCGGTCTGGGTGAACAGCGGCATCTCCGCCTGGGCGCTACGGCGCTGGTCGTTATCGAAGCTCCAGGCTTTCTCCGCGACTATCTTGTGGCCGAAACGCTTGGCCGCGCGCTTGAGCGCCGCGGCGTAGGCCAGATCGTCTTCAGTCGGGCCTTTGATCAGCAACCAGCGGGTCCATTTGCGCACCGCGAGGAACTGCGCCAAAGCGTCGGCCAGCATGGCCCGGCTCGGCAGGGTGTGCAGTACGTTGTTCAAGCACTGGCTGTGGCGCAGGGCATCGTCGGCGCTGCCGGCGTTGATCAGCAGGCTGTCCGGCAGCGCCCGGCTCAGCTGCCGCAGGGTGGCGGCCGGAGCGTTGACCACGAACAAGCGCAGACCTTGCTCGTGCAGTTCGCTGGCAGCCGCGAGCAGACTTTCGCTCTCGTTGTGTACGGCGACTTCGAGGCTGTAACTGTGCTTGAGAAAACGCCCGGTGCTGTTGCTGTCGGCGATAGCCAGCCCGGCGCCGCGCAGGCCGGCATCCTCGGGTTCGGGGATGACATTGGACAGCAGCGGGCCGGTCGGCGGACTGTAGGCCAGATAACCGATGCGCACCTGAAGTTCGGCCGGCGCGGCGGCCGGGGTCGCGCAAACGCCGCCCGCGTAAGCGAGGATCGCGGCGACAGCGGGCAAGATATAGCGGCTGATCTGGCGCATGGGCAACTCCCGGTTAGGTGTTGCCAGCATAGGAACAGCCGTGGCCAGGGGAAATATGCCCAAAGTACCAAGCGGGCCGTACCAAGGTAGTAAATCCGCAGCAATTCCGGGGTTTTAGCATGGGCGCATCCACCCACAACAAGAAAAACGGTGCTTGCCATGTCCACCCTGAAAAAGCTC
>CBIHQF010000596.1:0-2813 GCA_966211665.1 uncultured Pseudomonas sp.
GTCAAGCGCTATCTCAAGGCCGAAGCCAAGCGCCTGGAAACCCCGGCGGACCGGGTCTACGTCAACCACTTCGACGAGCCCCGCGAACCCCGCGCGCTGGAGCTGCCAGCCGGTACCGCCGGCGAGTTCATCGCCGATGTGAATGGCCTGGTCGACAACCTGCTGGCGACTTTCCCGGCGGTGTTCGAACACCCTTCGTTCCAGCAGAAGAAAAACGCCATCGACCGCGCCTTCAATAAGCGCTACGACCAGGCGCTCGATGTGATCGAACGGCTGTCCCTGGAAAAGAACGTGGCGCTGTACCGCGACAGCAGCAACATCGCCTTCACTCCGATGCTCGACGGCAAGGCCCTCGACGAAGCCGAATTCGCCCAGTTGCCGGAAGCCGACCGCGAGCGCTTCCACCTCGACATCGCCGCCCTGGAGGAGCGCCTCAACGAGGAACTCGCCAGCCTGCCGCAATGGAAGCGCGAATCGAGCAACCAGCTGCGTCAGCTCAACGAGGAAACCATCACAGTGGCGCTGCAGCCGCTGCTCGCGCCTCTGTCGGAGAAGTACGCGGAAAATGCCGAGGTCTGCGCCTACTTGCAGGCGGTGCAGGTCAACCTGCTGAAAACCGTGGTCGATCAGTTGGTTGAAGTCGAGAAGGCCGACGCCCAGACCCGCAAGATGCTCGAAGAGCAATACTGCCCGAGCCTGGTGGTCGGCCATCACGCCCAGGGCGGCGCGCCCGTGGTGTTCGAGCCGCACCCGACCTACGACAACCTGTTCGGCCGTATCGAATACAACGCCGATCAGGGCGCGCTCTACACCAGCTACCGGCAATTGCGCCCCGGCGCGCTGCACCGGGCCAACGGCGGTTTCCTGATCCTCGAAGCGGAAAAGATGCTCGGCGAACCCTTCGTCTGGGATGCGCTCAAGCGCGCCCTGCATTCGCGCCAGTTGAAGATGGAATCGCCGCTCGGCGACTTGGGTCGCATCGCCACCGTGACCCTTAACCCGCAAGTGATCCCGCTGCAGGTCAAGGTCATCATCATCGGCGCGCGTCAGCTGTACTACGCGCTGCAAGACCACGATCCGGACTTCCAGGAAATGTTCCGCGTGCTGGTCGACTTCGACGAGGATATTCCCCTGGGCGACGAGAGCCTGGAGCAATTCGCCCAGTTGATGAAAACCCGCACCATGGAAGAGGGTATGGCGCCCCTCACCGCCGCCGCGGTGGCACGGCTGGCGACCTTCAGCGCGCGCCTGGCCGAACACCAGGGGCGCCTGTCGGCGCGCATCGGCGACCTGTTCCAACTGGTCAGCGAGGCCGACTTCATCCGCCAACTGGCCAATGAGACGGTGACCGACGTCGGCCATATCGAACGCGCGCTCAAGGCCAAGGCCACGCGCACCGGACGGGTCTCGGCGCGGATCATCGACGACATGCTGGCCGGTATCATCCTGATCGACACCGCAGGCGCCGCCGTGGGCAAGTGCAATGGCTTGACCGTGCTGGAAGTCGGCGATTCGGCCTTCGGCGTGCCGGCGCGGATTTCCGCCACCGTCTATCCCGGCGGCAGCGGCATCGTCGACATCGAACGTGAGGTCAACCTCGGTCAGCCGATCCACTCCAAGGGCGTGATGATCCTCACCGGTTACCTGGGTAGCCGCTATGCCCAGGAATTCCCCCTGGAGATCTCCGCGAGCATCGCCCTGGAGCAGTCTTACGGTTACGTCGACGGCGACAGCGCCTCGCTCGGCGAGGTCTGCACGCTGATCTCCGCCTTGTCGCGCACGCCGCTCAAGCAGTGCTTCGCCATCACCGGTTCGATCAACCAGTTCGGCGAGGTGCAGGCGGTCGGCGGGGTCAACGAGAAGATCGAGGGCTTTTTCCGCCTCTGCGAGGCCCGCGGCCTGACCGGCGAGCAGGGCGCGATCATTCCGCATTCCAATGTCTCGACCCTGATGCTCGACGAGCGGGTGTTGCAGGCGGTGCGCGCCGGGCAGTTCCATATCTATGCCGTGCGCCAGGTCGACGAGGCGCTGAGCCTGCTGGTCGGCGAGGAAGTCGGCAGCCCGAACGACAAAGGCCAGTTCCCCAGTGGTAGCGTCAACGCCCGGGTTGTCGAACGGCTGCGCGAGATCGCCGAAATGGGCATGGCCGAGGAAGAAAAGGAAGCGCCGAAAATCGAGGAGGCCGTGGTCGCAGTGAAAAAACCACGGGCGAAAAAACCGGCGGCTTGAGCATTGGCCGATAGGTTGGTTCGATGGCCGGTCTTCGCACCGGTAAGCCGTACTGCCGGGGAAAGTGCCCGCCGGTATGGCTTTGGCGGGTTTGATCCACACAGTTATCCACAGTCTTGCGCAATAACTGTCGGCTTCCCTGCTTCGCCCTCTCGGGTGTAGGCTGGAGGCAGGTTTCCTCGAGGGTCGCCGCGATGCCGCGCAACCTTTGCCTTACCCGCCAATGTTTGGGACTGGTGACTCGTATCGAGTGCGCCGTGCTGCCGTTGGCGGGCGAGAAGGGCCTATGGACGCTGATCTGCGCGGCGGGTATGTCGGGCGCGCAACCCTCGACGATCAAGGCACAAGGCCCGTTCTACGGGCCTTTCGTTGCCGAGGGGGTGTTGCTGGCGATTGCCGAAAGCCTGGCGGCCCAAGGCTATGGCATCTGCGACGAGCTGCCGATCTGGCGTTTGCATATCCAGGCGGAACTACGCCGCTTGAACGGCGCGCGTTGCCGTAATCTCGGCGATTATAAGTTCAAACCGGAAAAATTATGGTCGGCTGAGCAGCATTTAAACAGTCCGGACGAATGCTGCTGCCGC
>CBIHQF010000597.1:0-2812 GCA_966211665.1 uncultured Pseudomonas sp.
ATGTTGGTCTGGAAGGCGATGCCGTCGATCACCCCGATGATATCGGCGATCTTGCGCGCCGATTCGTTGATCGAGGACATGGTCTCGACCACCTGGTTGACCACGTTGCCGCCGTCCACCGCGACCTCGGAGGCGTTCACAGCCAGCGAGTTGGCCTGCCGTGCGTTGTCGGCGTTGAGCTTCACCGTGCTGGTCAGTTCCTCCATGCTCGACGCGGTTTGCTCCAGGCTCGAAGCCTGTTCCTCGGTCCGCGAAGACAGGTCGGTGTTGCCCGCGGAAATCTCGCTGGCAGCGGTGTAGATGGTGTCGGCCGCCAGGCGGATCTGCCCGAGCATGCGCGACAGGCTGCCGGCGGTTTCGTTGGAGTAGTCCTTCAGTTGGCCGAAGGTGCCCTGGTAGTCGGCGTCGATGCGTTCGGTCAGGTCGCCTTTGGCCAGGGCGCCGAGCACGCGCACCACATCGCGCAGGCCCTTGTCGGCGGTTTCCATCAGTTGGTTGAGGGCGGTGGCGAGGTTGAGGAAGAAGCCCGACTTGTCCGCCGCGTCGACGCGCTGGGTGAAATCGCCGAGGGCGGCGGCATTGACCAGACCGGCGACTTCGCGCTCGACGCGGACTTCCAGGGTGCGGTCGTTCCACTCGATCACCGAGCCGAGGCGTTCGCCGTTATCGCCCAGCACCGGGTTGGCGATCAGCGAGAAGGTGCGACCGCCGACCTCGATCTGCGTGCGGTAGGTCGAAGCGAGGTTGGCGAGCAGGCGCTTCTGGTGCTCCGGGTTCTTGTGGAACTGGTCCATGTTGCCGCCGAGCAGTTTGTCCGCGGCGAAGTTGGGCAGGGCCTTGCGCAAATCGCTCTCGGCATGTTGCATCATCGCGCCGACGGTCTTGTTCATGTAGATGATGTTGCGTTCGTTGTCGGCGATCATCACGTTGGTGGTGCAGTTATCCAGCGCGCTCTTGATCCGCGCATTGCTGGCGGCCGCAATGGCCGAGGCCTGCAGCGAACCGAGCATGACCCGTAGCGATTCCATTACGCTCTGCGGAGCCGCGCGCGGCAGCTCCAGGTCGAGATTGCCGGTGGCGATGCTGGCGGTGATTTGCGCCAACTCCGCAGGGTCGGCGCCGAGCTGGCGACGCAAGCCGCGCACCAGCAGGAAGACCAGCAGACAGGCGATCAGCAGGGTCACGGCGCCGATGATCAGCAAGAGATTATGGGCGCTGGCGGCATGCTCTTCGGCTTGGTGACCTTGCCGTTCGACCAGGCTGTTCTGCAAGGCGATCACCGCATTCACCCGTTGTAGCGTCTCTTGCTGGACATCGCGCAGGTCGGTGAGAAGAACGCTCTGGGCGGTGGCAAAGTTGCCGGCATCGTAGAGGCTCAGGTAGCGCCTTAGCTGAGTCTCATAGGCGGCCAGCGCCTGGCTCAGCGCTTGCAGCAGCTCGCGGCCCTCGTCGGAAGTGACCGTCTCCTCGAGCCGGCCCATGTTGTCTTGCAGGCTGACGCTGGCTTTTTCGATTTTCTCGCGTTCCCCGGCGACCAGACCGGGATCGTCGCGGGCGATCAATAGGGTGCGTACGGCGCGGGCGATATTATTGCTTTCGTCGATCACGTTGTTGGCCATGACGGTTTTAGGGAAGCTGTGCTCTACCAGCTCCTCGACCTGGTTACGCAGGACGTCGATCTGCCGCACGCTGATGACCAACACCAGCAACAGCAGGGCCAGCAGGGCGCCGAAGCAGAGCGACAGCCGCTGGACCATTGAGAGTTGCTTCAGGTTCATGGGGATCTCCGTGAGGTTGCCAGCGCTGTTTCAGTCGTTGGGGTTGTTGAGCAATGCCAGTTCGCGGCTGCTCATAAGTTTTTCGATATCCACCAGGATCAGCATGCGTTCGCTCACGGTGGCCAGGCCGAGCAGGTATTCGGTGTCGAAGCTGCCGCCGAACTCCGGTGGCGGCTTGATCTCCTGGCCGGTCAGGGCGATTACGTCGGACACCGAATCGACCACCGCGCCGACGATGCGCTCGAGGACGTTGAGGATGATCACCACGGTGAAGGGGTCGTAGCTCACTGAGGGCAGGTTGAATTTGATCCGCAGGTCGACGATCGGCACGATGGCGCCGCGTAGGTTGATCACCCCCTTGATGAAGGCCGGGCTGTTGGCGATCGCGGTGACCTGGTCGTAGCCGCGGATTTCCTGCACGCGCAGGATGTCGATGGCGTATTCCTCGGCCCCCAGGGTGAAGGTCAGGAACTCCCGGGCGGGTTGGTTGCCGGCGTTGTCACTCGGTTGCTGCATAGCTGTGCGCTCCTTTACCGGCCAGGCGCGGCAGGGTGTCGATGTCGAGGATCAGGGCGACGCTGCCGTCGCCCATGATGGTGGCGCCGGTAATCCCATCGATGCGGCGGAAGTTCTGTTCCAGGCTCTTGATCACCACCTGCTGCTGGCCGACCAGGTCGTCCACCAGCAAGGCGAATTTCTCCCCTTCGGCTTCGAGGATCAGCACGATCGCCTCGGTCGGTGCGGGCGCCGCGCCGCCGTTGTCGAGCAGGTCGTGCAGGGCCAGCAACGGCAGGTACTCGCCGCGCACGCGGATCACTGTGCCGCGATTGCCGCTGAGGCTGTGGACGTCGTCGGGTTGCGGTTGCAGCGACTCGACTATGTAGGTCAGCGGGATCACGTAATGCACGCGCTGCGCCGAGACGATCATGCCGTCGAGAATCGCCAGGGTCAGCGGCAGGCGAATGGCGATGCGGGTGCCGACGCCTTCCATCGATTCGATGTCGATGCGCCCGCCGATCGCCGAGATATTGCGC
>CBIHQF010000598.1:0-2794 GCA_966211665.1 uncultured Pseudomonas sp.
CTTTCTTGGGCAAGCAAGAAAGGTGTGGCGCCCGTGAGGGGCGCAACCCAAACGTCCAGCACATGCGTTAATGGGCCATGCCAAGCCATTGACCGACACACAAACTTGCCAGTCCGGTGTCAATCGGCACTTCCCCCGAAACTCCGCGAAGAACCAAATTTTCCGCATAAGCCAGGGAATTATTTCTTTTATCGAGTTCTAACGGAGCGGCGAACACCACGCGGCCCACGCTTGCCGCGCGCTCGATTCGCCAATCCGTCTATTACCTTCGAGGTTTGCAGTATGCGTACATTTATCTCCACATTTGCGCTCGGCATCTTGCTCGCTCCACTGGCGTTCGCCGGCGACACGGGCACGGTCGCCATCGGCAGCGGTGTCGGCGGCGCCTTGGGTAACGTGATCGGCCAGCAGGTCGGCGGCAGCACGGGCGCGGCCATTGGCGCCGGGCTTGGCGGCGCCGCTGGTGGTGTGATCACCGCCCGCGACGGCCGCAAGACCGAAGCGGCGCTGGGTGGCGGCCTGGGCGCGGCGGGCGGATCAGTGGTGGGCGGCAAACTGGGCGGCAGTACCGGCTCGACCATAGGTGCGGGTCTGGGCGGTGCGGCCGGCGGCGCGCTGGCCAATGAAATGGCTGGCGACAGCGGTTACCGCAGCCGCGATCGCGATTACGGCTACGACCATGGCCACGGCAAGAAACATAAAAAGCACTGGAAGCATAAACACAAACATCACTGATGTTTGTATGGGAGCCGGCACTCCGGCTCCCGCGATCAGCGGCCGCTGATCAGGCTAAGCCGCCCCAGCAGAGGCAGCTTGGCCACCTGCCGAGTCAGCGGCAGGGTTACCCTTTCCAGCCACTCGCTGGCCCGATAGGCGAACGGTGTGAAACAGCCCCAGGCCAGCGCCAGCAGGCTTAGCAACACACCGCCGACAAAGGCATCGGAACCCCAGTGAGCGCCCGCCACCAGGCGCGGCAGCATAAACACCGTAGCCATCGCCCACACCAGCAATAAGCGCCAGTTGCGCGCGAAAAAACTCATGAACATCGCCCAGATCAACAGCACCGAGGCATGGTCGCCGGGAAAGCTGCGGGAGGCGCTGTCTTTCATGTCCCAGCGTTCTTCCCATTCGGGGAACAACTTGGTCAGGCGCGCGCTGTCCTCCACCACCAACGATGCGCTCGGCCGCTGCCAACCCATCGCCTTGACCAATTCGGCGAAGCCGACGCGGAACAACAGCAACAGCAGCAACACCGCGAGAAAGGCGAAAAACGCCCGCCGCACCTGGGCGCCGCTGAACACCAGATCGGCCTTGAACATCACCGCCAGCATGAATACGCCGACCCCCAGATCCACCGGACGCATGCTGCCGATGGCCCAGATATGCGCCCACAAACCCGCGGCATGAACGGGCTCGTTGAGCAGGCTGAACAGTTGAAGGTCGAATTGATCCCAGAGTTGGCGGGTCGGCTGCCAGAGCCAGCTGAGCAGCAGCGACAACGCGATCAAATGGCAAGCGAATAGCGGCCGGACGCGCCACTGGGTGTTCAATAAAGCGGTGGGCATAACGAGGTTCCCTAGCAAAAATAATCGGCGTGCCTTCCAAGGCGGCGCGCATTCTAGGTGCATTACTGGCCCTTTGCATGCGCAACACTCCGGGAAATGAGGTGCTATTCGCATAACAGGCGACCGGCGGTCGAGTTCGCGACTCCGGCCATTCAGCGCACAACCCTTGGTTCGCGGGGGCTTTCTGCATAAAATCGCCTGCCCTTCTGCTTGTGCAGGCGCGCCGCATGACCGATTTCACCCAACGCTTCCTTTTCGACGACTCCGATGTGCGTGGCGAAATGGTCGTTCTGACCCAAAGCTATGCCCAGGTTCTGGCCAAACACCCCTACCCGCAGCCGGTCGCGCAATTGCTCGGCGAGTTGCTGGCAGCCGCCGCGCTCTTATTGGGCACCCTGAAGTTCGAGGGTCTGATGGTCCTCCAGGCGCGTTCATCCGGCCCGGTGCCGTTATTGATGGTCGAGTGCTCCAGCGAGGGCGAACTGCGCGGTATCGCGCGCTACCACGCCGAGCAGGTCCGCGCCGATGCCGGCCTGAGCGACCTGATGCCCGAGGGTCTGCTGGCGATCACCGTCGAGCCGAGAAGCGGTCAACGCTATCAGAGCCTGGTGGATATGGATGGCGCGACCCTGGCCGATTGCCTGTCGAACTACTTCGCCACCTCCGAACAGCTGCCGACCCGCTTCTGGCTCAACGCCGACGGCCAGCGCGCCCGTGGCCTGCTGTTGCAGCAATTGCCGGCCGACCGACTGCCGGACGCCGAGGCCCGCGAAACCAGCTGGCAGCACGTGACCACTCTCGCCGATACGCTGACAGCCGAAGAGCTGCTCGGCCTGGACAACCCGACGCTGCTGCACCGCCTCTACCATGAGGAGCAGTTGCGCCTGTTCGAACCGCGCATGCTGCAATTTCGTTGCAGTTGCTCCCGTGAACGTTCGGCCAATGCGCTGGTCAGCTTAGGGCAGGCCGACGCCGAACTGCTGCTCAGCGAAAACGCCGGCAGCGTGGTGATCGACTGCCAATTCTGCAACGAGCGCTATGCCTTCGATGCCGCCGAGATAGCCCAGCTGTTCGCCGGCGCAGGCACCCAAGCGCCGTCGAGTACGCGCCACTGACAAGAATAGACAAAGCCTATTGAACCGCTCGACGGATCAGAGGCTGCCAAGGAGCGTGCTTTCTGGCATACTCCCGCGACTTTTTTCTCGCTGTAGCGGAACTGTCGTTCCACT
>CBIHQF010000599.1:0-2787 GCA_966211665.1 uncultured Pseudomonas sp.
ATGAACATCGCCCGCGGCGTCTGCTCGTGGGCGAGCTTCTTGAACAGCGCCTGCTGCTGCGGGAACACCTCATGACGAAAGCGCATAAAGCCGTCGATAAGCTGCTGCAGTGCCTCTTCGGCACTCTCGGTAGCAGCGCCTTGGGGGTCGTCACTGGTAACGGGTCGAATAGGCATTGAACGCTCCCTTTCTCAATCAAGTGTCTGAACCGCTCGCGACCGAGCCAATACAGGCAGCTTAACCCAGCGTGCCTGCCCGTCCAGAGACCTCATTAGCACGCTTTTGGTTGCAGTTATAGCAGCGTCAGCTGCGCGCCCGGCGGGGCGAAGAGGCTGCAGTCGAGGCCCGCGTAGTCGCGCTGGTCCAAACCGAACTTGCGCTTGGCCAGGCGAAAGCGCTGGGCCAGCAACTCGGCGAACTGACCCTCGCCGCGCATGCGGCTGCCGAACTGGCTGTCGTAATTCTTGCCGCCGCGGGACTGACGGATCAGGCTCATGACATGGGCCGCGCGCTCGGGGAAGTGCGCTTGCAGCCATTCTTCGAACAGCTCGGCGATCTCCAACGGCAAGCGCAGCAACACGTAACCGGCCGAACGCGCGCCGGCATCGCGGGCGGCTTCCAGCAGTTGTTCGAGTTCCATGTCGTTGATCATAGGGATTATCGGTGCGCACATCACGTTGACCGGTACCCCAGCCTCGTGCAGCGTGCGCATCACCCGCAAACGCGCCGCGGGCGAAGCGGCGCGCGGTTCCATAATGCGTTTCAGCTCATCGTCCAGGGTGGTCAGGCTGATCGCCACGCTGACCAGGCGCTGGCTGGCCAACTCGCTGAGCAGATCGAGGTCGCGCAGGATCAGCGAACCCTTGGTGATGATATGTACCGGGTGCTTGTAGCGCAGAAGGATTTCCAGGGCCTGACGGGTCAGGCGCTGCTCGCGCTCGATCGGCTGGTAGGCATCGGTGTTAACCCCCAGGGCGATCGGTTGCGGCACGTAGCCGGGTTTCTGCAGCTCCTCTTCCAGGCGGCTGGCGAGGTTGGTCTTGGCGATCAGCTTGGTTTCGAAATCGATGCCCGGCGACAAATCCCAATAGGCATGGCTGGGCCGGGCGAAACAGTAGATGCAGCCGTGTTCGCAACCGCGATAGGGGTTTACCGAACGGTCGAAACCGACATCCGGCGATTGGTTGCGGGTGATCACCGTCTTCGCCGTTTCACGGCGCACTTCAGTGGCGCGCGAGGGCGGCGTCTCGTCCTGAAACCAGCCATCGTCCTCGGCCACCGAACGGGTCGGGGCGAAGCGGTTGTGCGGGTTGCTGGCGGTGCCGCGACCACGCGGCGGCAAAGAAACAGACATGGGGCGACTCCAACAAAATACTGGACAAACATACAGCTATTTATCAAATCGACCAAGCGCCCTTTGTCGCCCACCCGCACCATGGGCCAGCGAAGTGACCGGCAATATTGGCTCCATGATGCCAATGCCGATGCTCTCGCTAGCGGGTTTGTTTGGTAGCCTTGCCACTACCTGGCCGGCCCGATATTGACGGGCCCCTATCCAGCGCCGCACGCAGTGCTTTGCCGAAAGCGGGTGGCGCGAGGCTCACCTTGAAACGGAGTAGTTCGATGAAAACAGTAGTGGTTACCGGCGCCTCTTCCGGCTTTGGCGAAGCCATCTGCCGCCGCCTGATCGCCGATGGGCACCAGGTTATCGGCGCCGCGCGCCGCGCCGACAAGCTCGCTGCACTGGGCGCCGAGCTGGGCGACAGGTTTATCGCGGTGGTGATGGACGTCACCGACAAGGCCTCGATCGATCAGGCCTTCGAGACTATTTACCAGCGCTGCGCGCAAGTCGACGTGCTGGTCAACAACGCCGGCCTGGCCCTGGGCATCGAACGCGCCCAGGTCGCCAGCGCGGCCAACTGGGAACGGATGATCGCCACCAACGTTACCGGCCTGGCCCTGGTCACGCACAAGGTATTGCCGCATATGGTCGCCGCCAACAGCGGTCTGATCATCAATATCGGCTCGATCGCCGGCACCGTGCCCTACCCCGGCGGCAACGTCTATGGCGCGACCAAGGCCTTCGTCAAACAGTTCAGCCTGAACCTGCGTGCGGACTTGGCCGGCAGCAAGGTGCGGGTCAGCAATATAGAGCCGGGACTGTGTTCGGGTACCGAGTTTTCCGTGGTGCGCCTGGATGGCAATGCCGAAGCGGTCAACGCACTCTATAAGGACGTCGAAGCGATCCGCCCTGAGGACATCGCCCACACCGTGTCCTGGATCAGCCAACTGCCCGAGCACATGAACGTCAACTCGATCGAAATCATGCCGGTGGCGCAGACCTATTCGGCGCTGACCATAACCCGCAACCTGTAGCGGCCTAAGCGCGATCCGTAGCCCGATGAAATCCGGGGATCTACCACCGCTCCCGGATTGCGCCTGGGCTTATCCGGGCTACGGGCTGTTGACGCCGTGTTGGGTTACGCGGCGTCTTACACCGTTGTATTTATCTGATAAGTGAGTGCGCCGCTAACCCAACCTACGCGGCTCTGTAACCAGAAAGGATTTTTATGGACCGCTACGGCGTTTTCGGTAACCCCATCGGCCACAGCAAGTCGCCGTTGATTCATCGCCTGTTCGCCGCGCAGACCGGCGAGCAGTTGAGCTATGAGGCGTTGCTGGCGCCCTTGGAGGATTTCGTCGGCTACGCTCGCGCCTTCTTCGTCGAGGGTAGGGGCGCCAACGTCACGGTGCCGTTCAAGGAGCAGGCCTTTCAATTGGCCGATA
>CBIHQF010000600.1:0-2777 GCA_966211665.1 uncultured Pseudomonas sp.
AACCATGGTCGACCAAAAAACTTGCACAGGAACATAGGATCTACGGGTTGAGCGGTTGGGTCGTATGCGAAGGTAGGTTGGGCCGGGGCACGCTGGCTGAGCTGTGCGAAGCCCAACAAGGCGCAATAATGTGACCTGCGAGATAGCTGTTGGGCTTCGTCGCTGCGCTCCTCAACCCAACCTACGCGCAATTACATCGGCTCTTCGTTCAACGGGTAACGGCTGGCGTTGAGGCTTTCCTTGATTTTGCGCAGGTGCGGTTGGAAGTCGACGCCGCGGCGCAGGGTGACGCCGGTGGCGAGTACGTCGAGCACGGTGAGCTGGATGATCCGCGAGGTCATCGGCATATAGATGTCGGTGTCTTCCGGCAGCGGGATGTTCAGGCTCAGGGTGCTGGCCAGGGCCAGGGGCGAGCCGGCGGCGGTGAGGCCGAGCACCGAGGCGCCGTTCTCGCGGGCCAGTTGCGCGACTTCGACGAGTTCGCGGGTGCGCCCGGTATAGGAAATGATCACGAACAGATCGCCGGTATGCGCCACCGAGGCCAGCATGCGTTGCATCAACACATCGGCATGGGCCGAAACGGCGAGGTTGAAGCGGAAGAACTTGTGCTGCGCATCCAACGCCACCGGGGCTGAGGCGCCGAGGCCGAAGAAGTGAATCTGTCGCGCCTGGATCAACAAGTCGACGGCGCGACTGATCATTTGTGGATCGATGGCCTGGCAGGCACTGTCCAAGGAAGCAATGGCGCTGCCGAAAATCTTGCGCGTATAGGCTTCGGGCGCATCGTCGGCTTCCACCGCGCGGCTGACATAGGCCGCGCCGCTGGCCAGGCTTTGCGCCAGCTGCATCTTCAGCTCGGGGTAACCGCTGACGCCGAACGAGCGGCAGAAGCGATTGACCGTCGGCTCGCTGACCAGGGCGGCCTGCGCGAGGGCGGCGATACTGAAGCGGGTAGCGGTCTGAGGGTCGCGCAGAATCACTTCGGCGACTTTGCGTTCGGCCTTGTTCAGGCTGTCGAGGCGGCCCTGGATCTGCTCGAGTAGGTTGCGCACGCGGTCCATATTGCTTCCTTGGAAGCCGTGGGCTCATGCGAGACGGCTTCTTGGCTTGACGGTGAAAATGTCGGCCTATCGTACTGATGGCCCCTGGTTGCGACCACTCTAAAGTTAAAATTGGTGAAATGTTGTTTTTATTACTACATTTTGCCTTGATGTTTCTGCTGAATCCGGGTATTTCTAGCTTAACTTGATAAAAGAAAGTACATCATGACTGCTTTGAATCTTGAACCCTGCACCTTCGCTTTATTCGGCGCCCTTGGCGATCTGGCCCTGCGCAAGCTCTTCCCGGCGCTCTATCAGCTCGACCGCGCCGGCCTGTTGCATGCCGATACGCGCATCCTCGCCCTGGCTCGCGAGACCGGCGAGGCGCCGCAGCAACTGGCACTGATCGAAGAACATTTGCGCCGCTACGTGCCGTCTGGCGAGATCGACGTCAACGTGCTGCAACGTTTCCAGGCGCGCCTCAGCTACCTGACCATGGATTTCCTCGAGGCCGAGGATTACCTCGAACTGGCCGAGCGGGTGGGCGACGCCGAACAGCTCATCGCCTACTTCGCCACGCCTGCCTCGGTGTACGGCGGCATCTGCGCCAACCTGGCCCAGGTCGGCCTGGCCGAGCGCACCCGCGTGGTGCTGGAAAAGCCCATCGGCCACGACCTGGCGTCGTCGCGCGAGGTCAACGATGCGGTGGCGAAATACTTCCCCGAAACCCGCATCTACCGTATCGACCATTATCTGGGCAAAGACACGGTGCAGAACCTGATCGCCCTGCGTTTCGCCAACAGCCTGTTCGAAACCCAGTGGAATCAGAACCACATCACTCACGTCGAGATCACGGTGGCGGAGAAGGTCGGCATCGAAGGCCGCTGGGGCTATTTCGACAAGGCCGGGCAACTGCGCGACATGATTCAGAACCACCTGTTGCAGCTGCTCTGCCTGATTGCCATGGACCCACCCAGCGACCTCTCGGCCGACAGTATCCGCGACGAGAAGGTCAAGGTGCTCAAGGCCCTGGAACCGATCACCGCCGAACAACTGGGCCAGCAGATCGTCCGCGGCCAATACGTGGCCGGCAGCAGCGACGGCAAGCCGGTGCCGGGTTATCTGGAGGAAGAGAACTCCAACACCCGCAGCGATACCGAAACCTTCGTCGCCCTGCGTGCCGAGATCCGCAATTGGCGCTGGGCCGGCGTGCCTTTCTACCTGCGTACCGGCAAGCGCATGCCGCAGAAGCTGTCGCAGATCGTCATCCACTTCAAGGAACCGCCGCACTACATCTTCGCCCCCGAGCAGCGCCAGTTGATCGGCAACAAGCTGATCATCCGCCTGCAGCCGGACGAGGGCATCGCCCTGCAAGTGATGACCAAGGACCAGGGCCTGGACAAAGGCATGCAACTGCGCAGCGGTCCCTTGCAGCTGAATTTCTCGGACACTTACCGCAGTGCGCGGGTGCCCGATGCCTATGAACGTTTGTTGTTGGAAGTGATGCGCGGCAACCAGAACCTGTTCGTGCGCAAGGACGAGATCGAGCACGCCTGGCAGTGGTGCGACCAGTTGATCGCCGGTTGGAAGCGCCTCGGCGATGCGCCCAAACCTTACGCCGCCGGCACCTGGGGGCCGATGAGTTCGATTGCGTTGATTACCCGCGATGGGAGGTCCTGGTATGGCGATCTCTAAACTCGATTTACCGATAGGCGTGGTGGCGCGCAGCCACAGCGA
>CBIHQF010000601.1:0-2774 GCA_966211665.1 uncultured Pseudomonas sp.
GGCTGATCCCGGTCAGCGGGTCGGTGGGCAATTCCAGGGCTTTCATGCCGTAGCCTTTCAGCGCCTGCATCACGCCGTGGAAGCTCGGCGAGTCCACCGCGACTATGTCGCCGGGTTGGCAGATCGCGCGGATCGCCACCGATAGCGCTTCGTGGCAACCGGTGGTGACGACTATGTCCTGGTAGGGGATCTGGCAGCCCGAGTCGAGCATCAGCCGCGAGATCTGTTCGCGCAGGCCCTGGTCGCCATGGATACAGCCGTAGGTCAGGCTCTCCAGGTCCTGCTTGCGGCTCAGGCGCGACAGCGAGCGCAGCAGTGGTCTGAGCGTCGGGCTGTCGACATCCGGGCGGCCGCGGCCCAGCTGGATCACGCCGGTGCGGCTGGGCGGCAGGCTGATCAACTCCAGCACCTGATCCCACTGCGAGACTTCCACCGGACGCTGCGCCATGCGGCTGACCATCGGCAGTGCCGGCGCCTCCCGACCGACCGGCACGAAATATCCGGACTTCGGCCTCGGTGTCGCCAAACCTTGATCTTCCAGATGGCGATACGCCTGCTGCACGGTGCTCAGGCTGACACCGTGTTCGACGCTCAGGGCGCGCACCGAGGGCAGGCGGTCGCCGGGGCGATACAAGCCTTGCTCGATGCGTTCGCCGAGCAGTTCGGCCAGGTTCAGGTACAAGGTCATGACAGTTGCCTCGTGCTTGCCACTTCTATATGGCTATCAGTACAGATACGTTACGGAACGACAATTCAGCTGTCGATTCGGCAAATCTGTATGTATTTAATTTGTATTTTTTGAATCTGTCATGCTTTTTCTCGGGCGCGCATGATGATCTCCCATAAGGCTCGAAACGGGAGAACGAGATGAACGGGCTCAGCGACGTAAGACTGACCTTGGCTCAGCAGGAACTGACGGCGCAGGCGCGGCCGCAGGTAGCCGGCAAGTTGCCAGGCAAAACGCGTTGGCAGCAATTATGGCTGCGCTTGAGTACGCGCCGGGCGCTGCTCCGCTTGAACGACGAACAGTTGAAGGACATCGGCCTGACCCGCCAGCAGGCGCTGGACGAAGCCTTGCGGCCGTTCTGGAAGCTGTGAGCGATCACAACATGCGTAGTTGGGTAGGTTGGGTTAGCGGCGACTATCGCGGTTTAAGCAATAACCTCGTCGTCGGTCGCCGCGTAACCCAACAAGGTCGTTATAAGGTGTTGTCGGTGATCCAGCGTTGCTCGTAGCGTCCGGTAGCACAGTGGGTCACTAGGCTCGGCGTGCACCGCGCAGGATTCTTGTTGGGTTACGCGGCGTTCATTTACGGGGTTACCGGCAACTGACGTAGGTTGCCGCTAACCCAACGGGTTGAACGCGTCGCCCGAGCAATCCTGGGGCTTTACACATACAGCTTAAGTCGTTTGCCGTTTACACCAGCTCCTTGAGTCGATGCCAGAGCATACCCAGCGCCAGCAACGGCGAGCGCAGGTGTTTGCCGCCGGGGAAGGTCATATGCGGCACCCGGGCGAACAGGTCGAAATCGCTACTGGCACGGCCGGCGATGGCTTCGCCGAGCAGCTTGCCGGCGAGGTGGGTGGCGTTCACCCCGTGGCCCGAGTAAGCCTGGGCGTAATAGACGTTGGGCTGATCCTTGAGCCGGCCGATCTGCGGCAGGCGGTTGGCGCCGATGCCGATCATGCCGCCCCATTGATAGTCGATTTTCACCTCTTGCAACTGCGGGAACACCGCCAGCATCTTCGGTCGCATATAGCCGGCGATATCTGCCGGATCGCGGCCGGAGTAATGGCAGGCGCCGCCGAACAGCAGGCGGCGGTCGGCCGAGAGGCGGTAGTAGTCCAAGGCCACGCGCTGGTCGCAGAGCGCCATATCCTGTGGGATCAGGTCGCGTGCCTGGACCTCGGACAGCGGTTCGGTGGCGATCACGTAGCTGCCGGCGGGCAGCACCTTGCCGCCGAGATTCGGGTTCAGGCCGTTGAGGTAGGCGTTGCAGCCGAGCACAAGATGGGTGGCACGCACCATGCCGTGGGCGGTGTGTACCTTGACCTCGTTGCCGTAGTCGATGCGCGTCACCGCGGAGTCTTCGTACAGCTGCACGCCCAGGGCCTGGGCGGCCGCGGCCTCGCCGATGGCCAGATTGAGCGGGTGCAGATGGCCAGAGCCCATATCGATCAGGCCGCCGACATAGCGCTGTGAGCCGACCACCTCATGCATTTGTGCGGGTTGCAGCAGGCGCATCTCATGGCTGTAGCCGAGCTGCTTGAGCTCCTCCATGTCCTCGGCGAAACCTTCGAGGTGGGCGGGCTTGTTGGCCAGATCGCAATAGCCCCACTTGAGGTCGCAATCGATCTGGAATTTCTCCACCCGCTGGCGCACGATCTCCACCGCTTCCAGGCCCATCAGCTTGAGTTCGCGCACGCCCTGCTTGCCGATGGTCGGTTCGAACTGCTCGACGGCGTGGCCGACCCCGCGAATCAGCTGGCCGCCGTTGCGCCCACTGGCGCCCCAGCCGATCTTATGCGCTTCCAGCAGGATCACCGAAAACCCCTTCTGCGCCAGCTCGATGGCGGTGTTCAGCCCGGAAAATCCGCCACCGACCACGCAGACATCGGCGCGTTGCTCGCCGGCTAGGGCCGGGAAGTTCAGCTGCCGATTGGCGCTGGCGGCGTAATATGAGGGGGCATGCTGGGCGCTGTGAACGGGCTGGCGAGCGCGGGCGTTCATGTGTGGAATCCTGATTGTTATGTTTGGAAAATTTTACGCAGGAT
>CBIHQF010000602.1:0-2771 GCA_966211665.1 uncultured Pseudomonas sp.
TGGATGACGTCTTTTTCATCCACCATAGCAGTTGGTGGATGGGTGAAGCGTCATCCACCCTACGAGGTCGCAGGCCTTGTAAGTAAACATAGGATCTACGGTCGTGGCTTGGCGCAGTTATCTAAAACCCATAAAAAACCCGGGAACCATACCCGGGTTTTTTATGTGGCGCCGATCAGTAATCGGCATTGTCGCGCAATTGCGCTTCGGCGGCTTTGGCCAGGTCCGGCGGCAGGAAGTCCTTGTCCGGGTCGTAGTCCGGCTTGAGAAAGTTGCCCAAGGCTTCCAAGTCGGCGGGGCTGAGGGTGCCGGCGGCTTGTTTGAGGCGCAGGTTGTTGATGATGTAGTCGTAGCGCGCGTCGTTGTAGTTACGCACCGAGCTGTACAACTGGCGCTGGGCGTCGAGCACGTCGACGATATTGCGCGTGCCGACCTGATAGCCGATTTCGGTGGCTTCCAGGGCGCTCTGGTTGGAAATGATCGACTGCTTGCGTGCCTGCACGGTCTCGACATCGGTATTGACCGCGCGATGTAGGTTGCGGGTGTTCTGCACCACCTGGCGGCGCAGGCTCTCACGCTGCTGCTCGGTCTGACTCAGGCGCTCGTAGGCCTCGCGCACCTGGGAGCTGGTCAGGCCGCCGCTGTACAGCGGGATATTCAACTGCAAGCCGATCGAGCGTTGCTCGGCATCGCCGCTGAAGCGCTGGGAGCCCGGTAATCCAGTGTTGCTGAAGCCGAGACTGTCGTTATCGCCTTTCTGGTAGCTGGCCACCGCATCCAGCGTCGGCGCGTGGCCGGCTTTGCGTTGGCGCAGGGTTTCCTCGGCGGCTTCCACCGCATAGTTGCTCGCTTGCAGATTGAGGTTCTGCGCCGCCGCCGTGTCGACCCAGGCTTTCGCATCGTTCGGCGTCGGCTCGAGGATCGGCAGGCTGTGCTGAATGCCTTCGATCGAGCTGTAGTCGCGGTTGGTCAGGGTGATCAGCGCTTGGAATGCGTCCTCGACCTGGCGCTCGGCGATAATCCGGTTGGCGCGGGCGGTATCGAAACCGGCCTGGGCTTCGAGTACGTCGGTCTTGTCCGACAGGCCGACATCGAAACGTTCGTTGGCTTGATCGAGCTGGCGTTTGAAGGCGGCTTCCTCGGCTTTGGTCGAGGCCAGGTTGTCCTGGGCGCGCAATACCGCGAAGTAGGTCTCCGCGCTTTGCAGAATCAGCTCCTGCTCGGTGGCGGACAGCTCCAGCGCGGCCTGTTCGTTGACCGCTTCTGCGGCTTGCAACTGGAACCAGCGGTCGGCGCGAAACAGCGGTTGGCTGAGATTGGCCTGATAGACCACACCGCTACGCGAGCGGCTGAACGAGGGCGAATCGATTTCGCTACGGGTATCGCTCAGATCGGCACCCGCCGAGAGGTTGGGCAGCAGGCCGGCACGGGCCTGCGGTACCACTTCGCGGCGCGCTCGATAATCGGCGCGGGCCGCCGCCAGGTCGGCATTGTTGTCGGCGGCTTCTTTATAGACGGCCACCAGGTCGGTTTTGGTTGGCGATGGCGCTTGTTCGGCCCAGGCCAGTCCGGCGCAAGCGTAAGCCACGGCAAGGGTCAGCGGGAGTTTGCGCAGCATGTGGGCAATCCTGAATTGGACGGTGATCGGCAAGGCTAAGGGCGCCCGCCGAGAGGGTCAAGCCAGCGTTCCGTTAGGGAGCAAATTATTTGCAACAGGCGATGTTTAGGCGACCACCGATCCAGGCCGCTCGGTGCTTTGCCGCATCGATTGTGTGCGGTGTGCGTCGCTGCCTACGTCACTATCCGACGCATGGGTCGAGTTTTTTTGACTCCGCGGTTGGTTTTATCGGTGGGGGTTGATTAGACTGGCCGGGTTCTTGTCGGGGTGCCCCAAATGCGGGGCTGAGATTGGCAGCTGCCGGATCCCGTTGAACCTGATCGGGTTAAAGCCTGCGTAGGGAACAAGATGCGCTCGTCGTTCCGCGTACGAGTCCTCTGGCACCGTCACCGGTGCCCCCAGATCGCCGCCATCCAGGTTCGCTCCGACATTCAGCCGAGGAGAGAGCCACCGATGAGTGCCCCACAACAAAAAAATCTGAGCGAAAGCGCCCAGGTCGACCAGCAGTCGATTCAACCCTTTCCGCGTTCGCAGAAAGTCTACGTGCAGGGCTCGCGCCCCGATATCCGCGTACCGATGCGCGAGATCAGTCTGGATGTGACGCCCACCGACTTCGGTGGCGAGATCAATGCCCCGGTCATGGTCTACGACACCTCCGGCCCTTACACCGACCCGAACGTGACCATCGACGTGCGTCAAGGCTTGGCCGATGTGCGCTCCGCATGGATCGACGACCGTGGCGACACCGAGTTGCTCGACGGCCTGAGCTCCAATTTCGGCCAGGAGCGCCTGGCCAATCCCGAGCTGACCGCCATGCGCTTCGCCCATGTGCGCAACCCGCGCCGGGCCAAACCGGGCAAGAACGTCAGCCAGATGCATTACGCGCGCCAGGGCATCATCACGCCCGAGATGGAATACGTTGCCATCCGCGAGAACATGAAACTGCAGGAAGCCCGCGCCGCCGGCTTGCTCGATGCGCAGCACGCGGGGCATAGCTTCGGCGCCGCGATCCCCAAGGAAATCACCGCCGAATTCGTCCGCGAGGAAATCGCCCGCGGTCGCGCGATCATCCCGGCCAACATCAACCACGTGGAGTTGGAGCCGATGATCATCGGCCGCAACTTCCTGGTGAAGATCAACGGCAACATCGGCA
>CBIHQF010000603.1:0-2760 GCA_966211665.1 uncultured Pseudomonas sp.
GGCTCGCCGGTGGCAAGGGCCTTCATCATGCGGAATTCGCCATCGACCCTTTCCACGTGAACCAGCTCGGCAAGCGGCTCGCCCGCCTGCGCACGCGCGGCGAACAGCTCCAGCACCCGCCGCTCCCAGGCATCGGGCGCGTTCGCCGGATTGCGCACCTTCAATGCGGTGCGGCCGACAGTCCATGGGCTTTTGCTGTGCTCGGCGGCGATCTGCGGCGCCGATAACCGACACGCCTCGACGGCCTTGGCTGGTCCACCGGACTGCATCGCCGATTTGACAGTGCCCAGCAATTGCTGCTGGAAAGCCGGAATCAGAGCGGCGCCCTCAGCCTGATAATTCTTCGCATAGGCGCCAACACTCAAAGAACCTAAAAAAATCGCAATAACGAATCGCATAACAGCCCCCTTAGCCAGCCCATTCAATATACCCCCACGGGTATATAAGTATGCACACTGGAGCCTGCACTTGAAACGTAAAAAACGATAGGAATAAGCGCTACTCGACCGTCACCCCTCGCACAACAACCGGAAGCGGTGTGGTGCAACTCAGCTGTCGCGAAACAGGTCGTGGGCGTCGAGCAGGCGGTAGGCGATTTCCGGGCGTTTCTCCATGCCGCGGCGGATGGCGGCGGGGATCGCCTGGCGGGTTTTGCGGCAGAGGCCGGGGAGTTCGCCGATCTGGATGGCGATGCCGCGCATGCTGCGCACCTCGTTGAAGCCAGGGGCGACGCTGAGGCGGATGCCCAGTTGCTCGTATAGGCGCTGCTGCATTTTTTCCAGGTCGGCCAGGCTTTGCAGATTCTCCAGACGTTCGAGCAGGCGTTTTTCCTCCTGGCGGGTCAGCAACAGGATGCGCGTATCGGCGCCGGGGGTTTCCAGCAGGCGTTCGAGCCCACAGGTGCAGAGGCCTGGCGGACAGGTTTGGCGGATCGGCGAGGAGGCTGTCATGGACTCCGATCATAGCTAGGCCGGGGCGTGGTTGCCTATCCGCGCCTGGCGGCTTTCGTCGCTTCAGAGGTTGTGAAAATATCGAGCGCAACGCCGCAGCGGGCGTTTGGGGGCGGTCGCAGTAGGTGGGAGTTTTTTCACAGCCTCTCAGTAGCCGGTCATCTCCAGATAGCCGTGGCCGCCCGGCTCGCCGATCAGGCGTACCGGGCCTTCCCAGTAGGGGAAAGTGGTGCCCATCCAGGCTTGCGGCTGGATGGCTTCGGCCTGCACGTCGACACCATGCTCGGCGATCTGGATGCGCCAGCGGGTCGGCACCTTGCGGCCATGGGCTTGGCGCGTCCAGGCCTGTTCACTGAGTTGGATCCGTTCGCCGCGCAATGCCTGCGCATTGCCATTGGCATCGATCCAAGTGCCGGCGCGATAGGGCTGGCCATCGGCCTGGCGCACCTGGAACAACATCAACTTGGCGCCGCCCGCAAGGTGCAGGGAGAACCAATCCCAGCCCTGCTGCTCGGCGGCCAACGGCTGGCTGCTCCACTCGCGATCGAGCCAGGCCTGGCCGTTGACGGTGAAACGCTGGCCATCGCGCTCGATCTCGCCGCCGACCCGATAGAACGGTTGGCTGTAGTAATACGAGGCCTGGCCCTGGCCGGATTTTTCGCTGTAGCCGCGCTCGCCATGCAGCACCAGCGGCCCCTCGGCGCGCAGTTGCAAGCGATAGCTGAAACCCTCGCCAGAAGCCTGCATCTGCAGCTGCTGCAAGCCTTCGCCGGGTTCGCCACGTAGCGCCCAGTCGTCGATCCAGGCGTGGAACGGCTCGGCCTCGACGCCGGCCTGGCCGATGCCGCCGCGGGCCAGTACTTCGCTATGCCGATGACCGTTGGCAGGCCGTTGCAAAACTACCTGCGTTGCCATCGCGGCGTTAAAAGCAGGCTCAAAATGCTCATTTACAGCTTGTAAACTCCGCTTTTTCGCCTGCTTTTGCCTTGCGCTGGCTACCTCGCCTACGTTTTGCAATGGCCTGCCAGGGCCGCTGAGGCCAGCATGGCCCATCCACAGGTTGGGGCTGTGCCAGCCGGATTGGTCGGGGCCGGGGTGCAGGGCCGAGCGAAACAGCGTCCATTGCACGCCCCAGGCGCGGCCCTGCTCGTCGCTGAGGTTGGCGGTGACATACCACCACTCGATGCGATAACCGGGATGGGCGCCATGGTCGCGCGGGAATACCAACGGCTGGCCGCGCTCGACCCGGGCGAAGCCCTGCGCAGACTCGCCGAGGCCGGCGAAGCCCTGGCGTGGTACGGGCGCTTCGTCGCAGCCGAGCAGCAGCGCCAGGCTAAGCAGGAAGGCGGTTTTAACCTTCATCGGCGAATTGCCTCAACAAGTCGGCGGGCTGACGCCGGGCCATTTGCCAGAGCGGTCCGGCGGCGGCAAGCAGGCTGGTGCACAGGCCGAGCGCGGCGAGCTGCAGCAGTTGCGTGGGGAACACATGCAGCGGCAGGCGCCAGCCGAAGGCCTGGACATTGACCACCGCCACCAGGCACCAGGCCAACAGCAACCCCAGGGGCATCGCCAGCAGCACCGTGAGGCCGGCCAGCAACAGCGTTTGCCCCAGGCTCAACCAGGCCAATTGGCGCCGCCCCAAACCCAAGGCCCACAAGGGCGCCAATTGGCCGAGCCGGGTCTGACCGAGGGTCAGCAGGCTGATGAATAGCGCCACCCCGGCCACACCGAGAGTCAGGCTGTTGAGCGCGGCGGTGGCGGCGAAGGTGCGCTCGAATACCTGGGTCGACCAGCGTTTCAACGAGGCCTG
>CBIHQF010000604.1:0-2754 GCA_966211665.1 uncultured Pseudomonas sp.
CACCAGGGCGAGCGCGTAGCCGATCAAGCGCGGGCGCACCAGGTGGGTTTTCTGCCCGGACAGGTTGTGCTCGGTGGTGTAGCTGATCAAACCTTTCGGGTAATTCATTTTCTCCATGATGCTGTCGCAGGCATCGATGCAAGCGGCGCAGCCGATGCACTCGATCTGCAGGCCGTCGCGGATGTCGATGCCGGTCGGGCAGACCTGCACGCACATCTTGCAGTCGATGCAATCGCCCAGGCCCTCGGCCTTGTAGTCGGCGTCCTTGCGCCTTGGCCCGCGGTGTTCGCCGCGGCGCGGGTCGTAGGAGACGATCAGTGTGTCCTGGTCGAACATCACGCTCTGAAAGCGCGCATAGGGGCACATATAAATGCACACCTGCTCGCGCAGATAACCGGCGTTGCCATAGGTGGCCAGGGTGAAGAAACCCACCCAGAAGATCGCCCAGCCGCTGGCCTGCAACGTGAAGAGTTCGGGGATCAGCTCGCGAATCGGCGTGAAATAGCCGACGAAGGTGATCGCGGTCAGCAGCGATACGCCGACCCAGATACCGTGCTTGGCCAGCTTGCGCAGGAATTTGCGCGCGGTCATCGGTGCCTTGTCGAGCTTCATGCGTTGGTTGCGGTCGCCTTCGGTGATCTTCTCAGCCCACATGAACACCCAGGTGAACACGCTCTGCGGGCAGGTGTAGCCACACCAGACGCGCCCGGCGAACACGGTGATGAAGAACAGGCCGAAGGCGGCGATTATCAGTACGGCCGAGAGCAGGACGAAGTCCTGAGGCCAATAGGTGGCGCCGAATATGTGGAATTTGCGTTCCGGCAGGTTCCACCAGACCGCCTGGTGGCCGTTCCAGCTCAGCCAGACGGTGCCGAAATACAGCAGGAACAATGCCGCGCCGCCAACCATGCGCAGGTTGCGGAAGATGCCGGTGAAGGCGCGGGTATAGATTTTCTCGCGGTTGGCGTATAGATCGACGGTTTCGACCTTGGCCGCGGGGGTGATGTCTTTGACGGGAATCTGAGTGTTCATAAGGTCATACCACGGCGGTTGAATGCGTGCCCCGGCCGATACGTGCCGGCCGGGGTCATTGAACGACTGCGCTATGGTACGCCTGATGAGTCCCGGGGCAGGTGCGACCGGCGGTCGCGCGTGCCCCGGGGAGAATCACTTCTCGATGTTTTCCTGGGACAAGCTGTACACATAAGCCGCCAGCAGATGCACTTTGTCGTTGCCGAGGAAAGCTTCCTGGGCCGGCATCTTACCGTTACGACCATAACGCAGGGTCTGCTGAACCTGGGCGAAACTGGAACCGTACAACCACACGCGGTCGGTCAGGTTCGGTGCGCCCATGGCCGCTTGGCCCTTACCTTCGGCGCCATGACAGACTGCGCAATTGCTGGCGAAGATGTTTTGACCTGCGGCAAGGTCCAGTTCGATAGCTTCGGGATTCTTCAAGCCCGACAGGCTGCGGATGTAACCGGCCACATTCTTGATGCCGGTTTCGCCGATGCTGTCTTTCCAGGCCGGCATCGCCGCCTGACGGCCGCCGAGGATGGTGGTCTTGATGGTTTCCGGCTCGCCGCCATACAGCCAATCGTTGTCGGTCAGGTTGGGGAAGCCGTAGGCGCCCTTGGCATCGGAGCCGTGGCATACCGAGCAGTTGGAGGCGAACAGGCGACCGCCCATTTTCAACGCTTGCGCATCCTGCGCCACTTGCTCGATCGGCATGGCGGCGTACTTGGCGAACAACGGCCCGTACTGCGCGTCGGCCTTGAGCATCTCCTTTTCCCACTCGTGCACACCGGTCCAGCCGCCGTTACGCTCTTCGCCATCGGCGATCTGCACATTGGTGGCGAAAGGTGTTTCGGTCTTGCTGTCGAGGTAGTCGTAACCCGGCAGCAGGCCTTTCCAGTTACCCAGGCCCGGGTAGAGCGCCAGGTAGCCGAGGGCGAAGACGATGGTGCCGACGAACAACATGAACCACCACTTGGGCAGCGGGTTGTCGTATTCCTCGATGCCGTCGAAGCTGTGGCCGACGGTTTCCTCGGTGCTCTCCTGGCGCTGGCCCTTGCGGGTGCCGAAAATCAGCCAAGTCAAGGCGAAAATGGTGCCAAGGGACAGAATTGTTACGTACCAACTCCAGAACGTGGTCATTGGTTATTGCTCCTGGAAGATTGCTCGTCACGCTCTTTGGGTTTGGGATCATCGGCGAAGGGCAGGTTGGCGGCTTCATCGAAGCTCGATTTGCGCTTGCTGCTATAGGCCCAGAGCACCACGCCGATAAAGGCGATGAAAACGATGGCTGTGCCTATGCCGCGAATGGTCCCGACGTCTGTAAGAAACGTAAGCATTGTCTGCGTTACCGCTTGTTCTTGATGGAAGTGCCGAGAACCTGCAGGTACGCGACCAGCGCGTCCATTTCGGTTTTGCCCTTCACCGCGTCTTTGGCCCCGGCGATGTCTTCATCGGTATAGGGGATGCCAAAACCGCGCATGACTTCCATCTTCTTCGCGGTGTCCTTGCCGTCGAGCTTGTGCTCGACCAGCCACGGATACGCCGGCATCTTCGATTCCGGCACCACGTTGCGCGGGTTGTACAGGTGCGCGCGCTGCCATTCGTCCGAGTAGCGACCGCCGACCCGGGCCAGATCCGGGCCGGTACGCTTGGAGCCCCACAGGAAGGGGTGATCCCAGACGCTTTCGCCGGCGACCGAGTAGTGGCCGTAGCGCTCGGTTTCGGCGCGGAACGGGC
>CBIHQF010000605.1:0-2751 GCA_966211665.1 uncultured Pseudomonas sp.
CTTGCTGCGGGGTGCTGCTGAACAGCATGAAGCCATCGTCGGACAGGTCCACCACGCGGCCCAGGTGCGCGCCGCTGTGCAATTCGAATACCTCCAGCTGCAGCTCGGTTTGCTGGCGGTTGTGGCGGCGACGTTCATCCATGGTGGCTCCTAGTGCGTTTCGCCGCTGCGCCCGGTCAGGCGTTGCAGCACACGGTAGATAGTGGACAGGGCGCGATCCATCAACGGCGTACTCCGCTCGGTCGGGATTATCCGTGCCAAGCCTTGTTCCATTTCATTGGCCAGTTGGGCGATCGGTTTGATCGCCACCCGCTGACCGCCGCTGTCGACGAACATGTAGTTGTGCGTCGTGGGGCTGAACCAGGACAGCTTCGCCGCACGGGCTTGCACGCCGGTGCCGAATTCGAACCAGGTGCCGAACTCGATGTGCTCCAGCTCCTTGACTCGTGCCTGGGCGGCGACCGAGAGCTCCGGCGCTTGTACCGCCAGGGCGGCATCCTCGCCGAGCATGGCACCGAACGGACTCGGCGGCAGGCTCGGGTTGAGTTTGGCGGCCAGTTGCGGTTGCTTGCCCTGCACGGCATGTTGGCAGGCGACCAGCTCTTGCAGCAGGCGGCGAATAGCGTCTTCATGGTAACCGCCGAGCAACTGCAAACCCTGGCGCAAGTCTTCCAGTAGGGCCACGCGCAGTGCCTGCAAACGCTCGCGTCCGGCCTCGTCCAGCGGCGTGCCGCTCCAAGCCAATTGTTCGGCGACCTCGCAAGCGCGTTGCCACTCGCTGCCTTGCTTGCCGTGGCGCAGGGCGACGAATACCAGAACATCGGCCCAGGTCAGTTCGAGGAAATTACGAATGATGCTCGGAAGATCGCGATGCTTAAGGCAACTGGCGATGACTTCCATGGCCCGCTGCCGCGCGCCCAAGAGCTTGTCGCGGCCCTTGGCGGCTTCCACCGCGCGGCGTTCGCGTAATTCGACCTTGTGTTTGAGGGTGGCGACGAATTCGTTGAATTCATCCAGCAGGTTATCGAATAGCTGCAAGTCGCCGTTGAAGTCCTGGATGACGCGTTCGACGACCCAGCGCATTTTCGCCAGCAGGTCGCATTCATCCCCTTCGTCGCCATACAGCACCCCCGCTTGGGCCATGGCGTTGAGCAGGCGGCGTGCCGGATGGTGATGTTGGGTGAACAGGGCTTTGTCTTGCAGAGCGACCTTCAAATAGGGGGTATGCAGGTGCGATAGCGTGGTTTTGCAGCTGTCCGGCAGGTTCTCGTCATCGAGGATAAAGTCGAACAGCATGCCGACCAGGTCGATGATATCGGCTTCCTGATCGGACAGTTTGTGCGGCTCGGGGTGCTGGGCATGCGCTTGCAGTTGTTGCTGCAAGTCGGCTTTCAGGCCGTCGACCCGCTGCGGACTATGCAGGCGCTGCATCAAGTCGCTGGCCGATTGCTGTTGCATGCGGTTCAGTGCATCCAGCAGCTCGCTGGCGCTATAGGTTCGCGTGGCATTGCGCGGCGCAAAACTGGCGATGCTGCGGGTGTCGCCGAGCAAGGGGGCGTCGATGTCGCGCTGCCGGTGTTCGCTGAGCAGGCCGGTCAACCCCAGAAGCAACTCGCCAGGGTCGCTGGGCGGGGCCCCGTCTAGGTTGGCCGTCGGTGTGCCCGCTGGATGATGCCCGGTTCTATCCGCTGGGCTCGACGCGTCAGCCGGCCCGTGTGAGGTGCTAGACGGGGTGGCTCGCTCTGCTGGCTTGGCGGCGCTCGGTGGGGGCGGGCTGCTCGCGTGGCGTGGACTGTGCTTGAGGTTGGGCAGCACGCCAGCATCGATCAAACGCTGATTCAGGGCGCTATATAAAGCATCGAGATCGCGCATTACATGCTGATCGAACAGCGAATAGAGGATGATCTTGATCCGCAGGGCAAGGGGGCAGGGCGCGAGGGCCGAGCGGAATGCCAGGGCAATCGCCTGCGGGCCGAAAGGGTTGCTGTCTTCGCCGAGTTTTTTTCCGCTATTGAGTACCGCCAAGCGCTGTTCCAGGGCGAACAGCGGCTGGGCGCAGCGGGCTTTGACCCGGCTCACCATATTGGTGACTTGCAGGCTTTCCTCATACTCCTCGTTCTGTATCAGCGTCAGATGCTCGGCATCGAGCTCGGTGTCCGATGGCGCTGATTTGAGGTTGCCTTCGAGAAAGTCGGAGAAGTTCTGGGCGATCTGCTGGTGGTAGCTGCGTTCTATCTGCGGGCGCAGGCGGCGTATTTCGCGCATGCTGTCGAAAAACAGCGTTTGCAGTCGATTGTTCTCGGCTTTTTCCGCGCATTCGAACAGGGTGTCGTCGACTTGGCCGAATACTCCATTGAGATTTTCGGCGAGACGATTCATGCCCAGCTTGCGGCAACTCTGTGCCAGATCGCTGAAACGCGGTTGAATGCCACGGCTGGCCAGGGTGTTGCTGGGGTGGAGGTTATCCTTGGGGGTGTCCCGGGTACTCATGGACGTTCCTGTTGAAAGCCTGGTGCTGACGGGGCTGCGATGGCTGTAATCGTTAGCAAGGTATAGCAGTCAGCCATGTGCCTGCAAAGCATTGTCACAAAAGCAATTTAAGGGGTTGACAGAGCGTCGTGGAAACGTAAAATGGCGCGCCTCAGATGCGGGAAACGGCTCAGGCCGTCGCCGGTAGACGAGAATCTAGAAGCACTTAGTTCCGCGATAGCTCAGTCGGTAGAGCAAATGACTGTTAATCATTGGGTCCCA
>CBIHQF010000606.1:0-2750 GCA_966211665.1 uncultured Pseudomonas sp.
GATATCGAAGAAAACCGCGAACCGCTGAGGTCCCCGATTTACCCGAGCGCAAGGATTCCCAACATGGCCGAGCCATCGAGCGAATACAACCGCAAACGCAATTTCCAGATCACCACGGAACCACCCGAGCGCCTCGGGCGGGGCAGGAAAAAAAGCCCCGGCGAGCCCTTGCGTTTCGTCGTGCAAAAGCATGCCGCGCGCAACCTGCATTACGATTTCCGCCTGGAGCTGGACGGCACCCTGAAGAGCTGGGCGGTGCCCAAAGGCCCGAGCCTCGACCCCAAGGACAAGCGCCTGGCGGTGCACGTCGAGGACCATCCGCTGGACTACGCCGATTTCGAGGGCCGTATCCCCGAGGGCCAATACGGCGCGGGCCAGGTGATCGTCTGGGATCAGGGTATCTGGCGACCCCATGGCGACCCCGAAGCGGCCTATCGCGCCGGTAAGCTCAAATTCACCTTGATCGGCGAGAAATTGGCCGGCGACTGGACCCTGGTGCGCACCCGCTTGCCTGGCAGCGGCGACAAACAGCAATGGTTGCTGATCAAGGAACGCGACCAGCTCGCCAGGCCCGCCGAACAGTACGACATCACCGAGGCGCAACCGCAAAGCGTGATCAGCGGCACGCTGATCGCAACGGATAAAGCCTCGAAGAACGTAAAGGCCTCGAAGGTCGGGTCGGCAAAGCAGGCGACCAAGTCTCAAACGCAGCAACCGCCGAGCGCGCCCGAGCCGGCAACCGGCGGCATACCGGCGCAACTGTTGCCCGAGTTGGCCACGTTGGTGACGCAACCGCCCAGCGGCAACTGGCTCTACGAGATCAAATTCGACGGTTACCGCATGCTCGCGCGCATCGCCGACGGCCAGGTGCGCCTGTTCACCCGTAACGGCAACGACTGGACCGCGCGTTTACCCTTGCAGGTCGCGGCGATCGAGGCGCTGGGCCTGCATGACAGCTGGCTCGACGGTGAAATGGTCGCGCTCGACGAACGCGGCCTGCCGGACTTTCAGACCTTGCAAAGCGCCTTCGAGATCGGCCGCAGCCACAACATTCTCTATTACCTGTTCGATGCGCCCTTCCTGCGCGGCCTGGACCTGCGCACGCGACCGGTCGAGCAACGCCGCGCGGAGCTGGAGAAGCTGCTCAGTGGGGTGAAACCGCGCGGTTTGTTGCGCTTTTCCGAGGCGTTCGCCAGCGAGCACCGCGACGTGATCAAAAGTGCCTGCGCCCTGTCGCTGGAGGGGTTGATCGGCAAACGCATCGGCAGCCCCTATGTCAGCCGGCGCAGTACCGACTGGATCAAACTCAAGTGCCGCTTGCGCCAGGAGTTCGTGGTCGTCGGCTACACCGCGCCGAAAGGTAGCCGCAGAGGTTTCGGCGCGCTGTTGCTGGCGGTCAACCAACAACCCGGCAAGCCCGGCCTGCGCTATGCCGGGCGGGTCGGCAGCGGCTTCGATCAAGACACTCTTGCGCAATTGCATGCGCAGTTGCGCGAGCTGGAGCGCGAGCAGGCCCCGCTGGCCGAGCCTCCGCGGGGCGCTTTGGCGCGTGGCGTGCATTGGTTGCAACCGCGGCTGGTCGCCGAAGTGGAGTTCGCCGAATGGACGCGCGAAGGCCTGGTGCGCCAGGCCACCTTTATCGCCTTGCGCAGCGATAAAGCGCCAAGCGAGATCGTGCGGGAACGTCCGCGCTCGCCCGCCGAGCTGCCGCCGGCCGGCCAAGACACCGAGGACAGGGCCATGCAAGGCGACATGACACCGGGTAAAACCGGCAAAACGGCGGGCAAGGCCCGTGGCCGAGGGCGGGTCAGCGTTGCCGGCGTCGCCATCAGCAGCCCGGAGCGGCTGATCGATGCCCAGAGCGGTACGCGCAAACTCGAACTGGCGCAGTTCTATGCCCAGCTCGGCGACTGGATCATGCCGCACCTGCGCAAACGCCCGGTATCGTTGCTACGCGCCCCCGACGGCGTGGCGGGCGAGCAGTTTTTCCAGAAGCACGCCGAGCACATGAGCATTCCCAATATCCAACACCTGCCCCCGGAACTCGACCCCGGACACGCGCGCTTGATGGAAATCGGCAAGTTGTCGGCATTGATCGGCGCGGTACAGATGGGCGCCATCGAGCTGCACACCTGGGGCGCCAACAGCGACAGCATCGAAACCCCGGACCGCTTGGTGCTCGACCTCGATCCCGACCCGGCGCTGCCTTGGCGCAGCATGCTCGAAGCGACCCATCTGTGTTTGTCGGTGCTCGACGAGCTGGGCCTCGACAGCTACCTGAAAACCAGCGGCGGCAAGGGCATTCACCTGATAGTGCCGCTGGCCAGGCACGCCGGTTGGAAAGAGGTCAAAGCCTTCGCCAAGGCGATTTCGCAATTTATGGCCAGGCAGATCCCGGAACGCTTCAGCGCCAAGATGGGCGCGAAGAACCGCATCGGCAAAATCTTCGTCGACTACCTGCGCAACCAACGGGGCGCCAGCACGGTGGCCGCCTATTCGGTACGCGCACGCCCCGGCTTGCCGGTCTCGGTGCCGATCCGCCGCGACGAACTGAACGGCCTGGACAGCGCCCGGCAATGGCATATCGGCAACCTGCTCGAGCGCCTCGACAACCTGCCGGGCGACCCCTGGGAGGGCTATAGCAACCGTCAGCGGATTAGCCGGGCGATGTGGGACAAGCTTGCGGGCTAGCCTGTAGCTCGGATGAAATCCGGGGAAATTTAATGGCAGCCACCGCTCCCTGTGGGAGG
>CBIHQF010000607.1:0-2744 GCA_966211665.1 uncultured Pseudomonas sp.
AAGTGGCGTGGTCGAGCGTCTGGCGGATACCTCGCGGAACGCGCTGATCAACATCGTTACCATCTTTCTGGGCCTGACCGTGGGTTCGAAGTTGTCGGCCGAATCCTTTCTGCAGATTAAAACCCTCGGCATCCTTACGCTGGGTATGTTGGCGTTCTGTGCGGGCACGGCGGCGGGTGTGTTGATGGCCAAGTTGATGAATTTCTTCAGCAGCAACAAGATCAACCCGTTGATCGGTTCCGCCGGCGTATCCGCGGTGCCGATGGCGGCGCGCGTGTCGAACAAGGTCGGCCTCGAGGCCAATCCGCAGAACTTCCTGTTGATGCATGCCATGGGGCCGAACGTGGCGGGTGTCATCGGTTCGGCGGTGGCCGCGGGGGTGTTGCTCAACTTCGTTGGCTAGGGCTCTGCGCTGGAAAAGAAAAAACCGCCTGCCCAGGCGGTTTTTTTATCGCTGTGTTTCGGCTATGGGGGCTTTGAGGGCCAATGCCTGATCCAGGTGGCTCGTGCTGGCGATCCAGATTTTTGCCGGAGCGGAGCCGCCGCGCGCCGCGATCACTCAGGGGCGAGCTGCAATGCCGCTTGGTTTTTCCATACAAGCTAAAAAACCGGCCAAAAGCCGGTTTTTCAGGTTTTGCCTTACGTCAGGCTTCTTCGGCGGCCATCTCGGCGTCGTGAGCGATCAATGCCACCAGGGCATTTTGCTGACGACGAGACAGTTGTCGGAAGCGCTGCAGTAGCTCTCGCTCATGCAAGGACAGTTCGGGGCTGTCCAAGCGCATATTCAGGTCATCACCCTAGCTGCCTTCCAGGAGCATGCTTTGCTCGAGGCGGGCGATGATGTGCGAATTCATGCTGCGATGATGATTGCGAGCTACGTCGGCAATGCGTTCGCGCATGCCATCAGGCAAGCGAACGACGAATTTGTCAGCGGTACGGCTGGAGTAGAGAGCTTGTTTCATAGGGCGCACACAATAAACCGGTTAGTTCAGGAAGGCGATACTGGCAATGAGCTATTTGATAGTCACCGTTTTGACCACCTTTAGCATTAGCCGTTCCGTCAGAATCGCATTTTGTATCGGTACGGTCGCTAGCGTAAATATCTTGTCAGTTGCTTGACGCCAAATACATGGCATATTTTGCTGGCAATAAAGGCTTTTTGCCAGCACCGGCTGTCAGAAATGCGCGCTAATGCATGCTATTGAGCATAAAAGCGCAATTTAGTGCACTGCGTAAAACCTTCAAGCCGTGTCGTAGCCCTTTATAAAGGAGGTGCTTAATGGCTGTAGTGATCCGGGTCGAGAGTTTGAAGAAAACCTTCGGTCACAAACAGGCACTAGCCGATTTGGTATTGACCATGGAACCCGGTGAAATGGTTGCACTAATCGGTGTGTCCGCTTTCACATCACCATCGTGTTCGGTCCTTGCGGCTGGTGGCGCCAGCTTCGCGGCAAGCATGTGCGGTAACTGTGGGCGATGTTGGCGGGCCGGGCAACGGCTATGATCTACCGCGGGCGGGTGGCAACAAGTTTGGCGGCAGGCGAATAGGGTGTTTTGATGGGCGGCAGGTTGATCTATCTGATGGGGCCTTCGGGTTCGGGCAAGGACAGCTTGTTGAATGCCATGCGCGAGCGCCTGACGGACGAGGGCGTTCTCAATGCGGCATCGGCGACCCAGGCAATCGCTCAGCGGCCCGCCTGTGGTTGCCGAATCGCCCGTCGGGTGATCACCCGTTCCGCCGAGGCGGTCGGCGAAGAGGCCGTTGCGGTATCCCTGGCCGAGTTCGAGCAGGAGGAGGCCGCTGGCGCTTTCGCCTTGAGTTGGCGCGCCAATGGTCTGGCCTATGGTATTCCCAGACAGGTCGACGATTGGCTGGCGGCTGGCGAGGATGTGCTGGTCAATGGCTCGCGGGCCTATTTGAGCCGAGCGCGTCAGCGCTACCCTGAACTGGTTGCGGTGTTGCTGCGGGTCGATGGCGCGGTGCTGCGTGAGCGTCTATTGGCCCGCGGTCGTGAAGCGCCGGCGCAGATCGAGCAGCGTATGGCGCGTAACGCACTGTTCGACGAGGCGGCCACTGACCTTGAAGGCTTGCATGTGCTGGATAATTCCGGTCATTTCGAACGCACTGTCGACAAGCTGCTGGCGTTGATCGGTCGCCGGGCATGCGTTTGACTCTGCTGGGCAGCGGCGGTGCTCGGCAGATGCCGGCCCGCAATTGCAGCTGCGCCGCCTGCAGCCGCGCGTGAGTCGATTCGCCGCGCCGCCGTGGCCCCAGCTCTGCGTTGATCGATACGGTGCGCATGGATCGGTTCGTAAGGCATCAGTGCCATCGCCGTCCACTATTGGGCTAGCACGGCGGTCTATTTCGTGGGGGTGTCGGCGCACCGCTTTAGCCGTGATATGCAGTGGATCTTAAGAGCTGTCGCGGCTAAAGCCCCCTTTCATCGAACTAAATCAGGGGGTGAGCCTGTAGGAGCCAGCTTGCTGGCGATGCTTTTGATCTGCAAATATCGCCAGATCGCCAGCAAGAACTGGGCTTCCCCCTAGCTCCTACAGCTTGCTGCGCGACAGTGCGGCGTCTGGACGAAGGGGAATCTCCCACGGGGCTTTCAGGCTGTTTTCAATCCAGCGGTAATTCGGTGGTGCGCTTGACCTCGCTCATGGCGATATTCGAGTGGGCCTCCTGCACATGCGGGCGTTGTAGCAGGTGGTCGCGCAGGAAGCGCTCGTAGCTGGCGATGTCC
>CBIHQF010000608.1:0-2743 GCA_966211665.1 uncultured Pseudomonas sp.
TTCAAATTCACGGCGGTCTGGGTGCTGCGGGTATCGAAGGCTTTGGAGCCGAGCGTGTTGGCCTCGCGGTTGAGTTCCTGCATCAGGAAATCCAGGCGTCTGCCGGCGGCGCCGCCGCTTTTCAGCACGCGGCGCACTTCCGTGACATGGGTGACCAGGCGATCGAGCTCTTCGGCGACATCGCTTTTCTGAGCAAGAAGAACAAGCTCCTGCTCCAGGCGTTGCGGATCGAGGTCGGCTTGCATCTCGGCGCAGCGGTCGAGAATCTTCTGCCGTTGCGCGGCGAGCATCTGCGGCACCAGCTCGCGCAAGGCGACGACTTCGGCGGCGATGCTGTCCAGGCGCTCGTTGAGCAGCTTGGCGAGTTCCGCGCCTTCGCGCGCGCGGCCGCTTTTCAACTCGTCGAGGGTCTCGGTGAACAGTGTCAGAGCCGCGGCATTCAGCGCCTTCGGGTCGGCGGCGTCGGCCACCAGCACGCCGGGCCAGCCGAGCATTTCCAGCGGGTTGAGCGGTGCCGGTTGCTGGATCAGCTTGGCCACGTTCTCGGCGGCGGCGACCAATTGTGCGGCACGTTGCAGGTCGACCTGCAGCGGCTTGCCGGCGTTGTCGTCGGCGAAGCGCAGGGTGCATTCGATTTTGCCGCGCGACAAGCCATTGCGCAGCGCTTCACGCACCGGGCCTTCGAGGTCGCGGAAGGCTTCCGGCAAGCGCAGGTGCGGTTCCAGGTAACGGTGGTTGACCGAGCGCAGTTCCCAGCTCAGGGTGCCGTTGGCGCCGGCCTGCTCGACGCGGGCGAAGGCCGTCATGCTGTGGATCATGGGGCTAACCTCTCGTGACGGGTATACCTTAAAGGCATGCGGACTCATGAACATCGGCGCCGATCGGCGATTGCTCCGGCCCGGCGCTAAGCCCGCTGGAAAAGGCGCTGCGGCGCGACTTTCATGGATAAAGGGTGCAGGATTGTAGCGCAATGCATCGATCGCTCCCAATTGGTCGTGTCGTGGCCGAGCGGGGCGCCCTATAATGCGCGGCAGATTTTTCCCCGAGAACAGGTATTTTTTGATGAAACGTCCCAGTGGCCGCGCCGCCGATCAGTTGCGTTCGATCCTCATTACTCGCAACTACACCAAGCATGCCGAGGGCTCGGTATTGGTGGAGTTCGGCGACACCAAAGTGATTTGCACGGTCAGTGTCGAATCCGGGGTGCCGCGCTTCCTTAAGGGCCAGGGCCAAGGCTGGTTGACCGCCGAGTACGGCATGCTGCCGCGCGCCACCGGCGAGCGCAATCAGCGCGAAGCCAGCCGTGGCAAGCAGGGCGGCCGCACCCTGGAGATCCAGCGTTTGATCGGTCGCTCGCTGCGTGCCGCGCTGGATATGTCCAAGCTCGGCGAGAACACCCTGTATGTCGACTGCGACGTGATCCAGGCCGACGGCGGCACCCGTACCGCGTCCATCACCGGCGCCATGGTGGCGCTGATCGATGCGTTGAAAGTGATCAAGAAACGTGGCGGCCTGAAAGGCGGCGACCCGCTCAAGCAGATGATCGCCGCCGTCTCGGTGGGCATGTATCAAGGCGAGCCGGTACTCGACCTGGATTACCTGGAAGACTCGGCGGCGGAAACCGACCTCAATGTGGTGATGACCAGCGCCGGCGGCTTTATCGAAGTGCAGGGCACTGCCGAAGGCGCGCCTTTCCAGCCGCTGGAGTTGAATGCCATGCTGGCCTTGGCGCAGAAGGGCATGGTCGAACTGTTCGAGTTGCAACAGGCGGCATTGGCGGACTGATTGCCTTCGGGTCGTCCGTTGCGCAGCAAGGCGACGCATTCGCTGCCGTTCGCCTGCCCTGCCGCAGTGATTTTCAATGGAGCCCAAGGAGAGACAGCGTGACTGACGACTCGCAAACCCCGCAGCCGACGCCCAGCCAGGAAGCCCGGCAATGGGCGATGTTCTGCCATTTCGCGGCCTTTTTCGGCCTGGTGTTCCCGTTCGGCAACCTGCTCGGTCCGCTGATCGTTTGGCAGATCAAGAAGGACCTCGATCCCTTCGTCGACGAGCAGGGCAAGGAAGCGCTGAACTTTCAGATCAGCGTGGCGCTGGCGATGGTTCTGTGCTTCGTGCTGATGGCCGTTCTGATCGGTTTCCCTCTGTTGCTGCTGGTCGGCATCGGGGCGCTGGTGCTGACCATAATCGCCGGTATCAAGGCCAATGAAGGCCAAGCGTATCGCTACCCTTTCGCCTGGCGTTTGATCAAGTAAACACAAGCGTCATCTACAGCGGCAGCACCCGAACTTTCGCGCCATAAGGCGGTCTTGAAAGGACGGGTGATATTTCTGTGCAGGCAACCCAAGTTGCCCTTGTCACCCATATTCTCCTGGCGGTGATTATGGATGAGCTCAGCGAAGTACCGCATGAGTTGGAAGAACTGACCCTGGCGCTGTTACACAGTCGTGCGGAGGTCACGCGCTTGCGAGAGCGCGAGCAGTTGTTCAGCAGTTTGCTTGGTAGCGTCAATGCGGTGCTCTGGGCCTTCGATTGGCAAGAGCAGCGCATCATTTATGTCAGCCCCGCTTACGAACATATCTTGGGCCAGTCCGCGGCCCTGCTGCTCGCCGGTTACGACGAGTGGCGCAATAGCATTTACCCGGATGACATGGAATACGCCGCCGAGAGCCTGGCCAAGGTCTTGGAAACCGGCGCCGTGGAAGCGCGCGAGTACCGTATCATCCGCGCCGACGGACAACTG
>CBIHQF010000609.1:0-2732 GCA_966211665.1 uncultured Pseudomonas sp.
CGCACCGCAGCTTTCATCACCCGTCTGGGTGATGGAGGCGATCATGGCCGTCTCTAGACTTTGCCGACCCCACACAACAACAAAATCGGGTCGACCTACATGCGCAGACTTCTTTTGCTTTTCCTATTGGCTGTCGGCAGCGTTGCCGAGGCCACCACGGGCGTATTTCCGGACAGCACCTTCAATAACCTCGATTACGGCCTTTATTGGTTCGGCTACGGCGACAGTTGGCAAAAGGCGCAGCCGGGCTATAGCAATGCTTACTACAACGCCAGCAAGCCGACCGTGATCTATGTTCACGGCTGGAAGAACGGCTCGACGCAGCGCAAGGATCGCGAAACCTTCAATCACAAGGATGCCGGCGGCCCCGACCTGGATGTGGCCCACGCCTGGCTGGCGGCGGGTTACAACGTCGGCATCCTCTACTGGAACCAGTTCGCCGACGAAGGCGAGGTCAAGGACGCCGAGGCCAAGATCTGGACCGCCAGCGGCCCGCGCGGCATGCGCTGGCGCAACGCCAGCGGCAGCTACAGCAACGGGCCGGGGCAATCGGCCGGCGAGCTGTTGTTCCAGAGCTACAAAGCCAACCTGGCCGGTTATAGCGGCGGCAACATCCGCCTGCTCGGCCACTCGCTGGGCAATCAGATGGCCATCGTCCTGACCAAGAAAATCAGCGATGCGGTCAGCGCGGGCACCGTCAGCCGCAATCTGTTACCCAAGCGGGTCGCGCTGCTCGACGCCTTCTACTCCAACTATCCCAAGGGCTACCTGGGCAACCGCTGGGTCGGCGAGGTTTGCCGCAGCTACGTCAACGAACTCAAGGGCAAAGGGGTGATCTTCGAGGCCTACCGTTCCTCGGCCACCGGCAGCAACGGCCTGATCGGCGACGTCAACACCGGTCTGATGAAGATGACCGCCTTCACCGAACTCAAGCCCTGGTACTTCCAAGCCTGGCAGTTGTCTGAAAAGCACAAGGCGGCCGTCTGGCACTACCTGTGGTCGTTCAGCTCCAACCCGCCGGCGATCAGAGGCAGCAGCGCCCAGGGCGCCTCGGCGAGCACCTCCGATAGCCGCATCCGGGACTTGATGAATGGCAGCCAGAGGCTGGTGCATTACAGCGGCGTTTGGTCCAAGGAGCCATCGGACGATAGCTTCGAGCTGAAGTCCCGATAGTGTCGTGACAGCCATGAAATGGCTGATCCCGTGGGTTAGCGGCGCCGAGCACTGAGTCACGTGGATAGGCGTGGGAGGGGCTTTAGCCGCGATTGACCTTGAAGGCGCTGAAAGCATCGCGGCTAAAGCGGAGCGCCGCCCGGCCCCTCCCACGGAAAGCGACAGATTACTTATGTCGCGACACTAGTCTCTGCCGATAGAGCCGCCCATGCTCGGGGCGGCTCCATCGCTACCTGCTTGTCGACCAGCCACCAGCCACACCCCGTGGCACAATTTTTGCCGATCCTCGCTATAACGCCTTCGCCGTTCCCGCATCCGGCGCTGTCCAGGTAATGGATGCGGCGCCGTATTTTTTCTTAACCAATCGATCAGCCAACTGGTCAATCCTGTACCACACTCAATGGGCTTTTCGCCGGGGTGCGGCAACGGGGTATCGGTTGGTCCTGTCGAATGCATCGAGGGTCTGCCTGATCCCGCGTTCGGCGCCAATGGTTGCCGGTCGATAACAACAAAGACGGGGGTGTCTATATGCTCAATCCGCGTGACGTGAAAACCGTCGAGGATGCCAAGCGCATCGTCGAGGAGCGTGGCCTCAGCCACGTCAAGGTCGGGGTGTTCGATAACGATGGGGTGATGCGCGGCAAGTACCTGAGCCGCAGCAAGTTCTTTTCCGCCCTGGAAAGCGGCTTCGCCTTTTGCGATGTGGTGCTCGGCTGGGACGTGAAGGACCAGCTCTACGACAACGCCCAGTACACCGGCTGGCACACCGGCTACCCGGATGCCCCGGTGCGCGTGCTGCCGCACACCTGCCGCGATATTCCGTTCGAGAACGGCATGCTGTTGTTTATCTGCGAGTTCGCCGAGGCGGCGGAGAAGGTCTGCCCGCGCGGCACGCTACGCCGGGTGATCCAGCGTTGCGAAGCGATGGGCTTCGATGCGTTCGCCGCGCTGGAGTACGAATTCTTCATGTTCGAGGAGACGCCCGAGTCGGCGCGCGAGAAGGGCTTTCGCAACCTCAAGCCGTTCACCCCGGACTGGTTCGGCTACTCGATGATCCGCAACTCGGTGCACGCCGAGCTGTACCATGAGATTCTGGACATGGCCGAGCGGATGGATTTCCCCATCGAGGGCCTGCACACCGAAACCGGCCCCGGCGTGCTCGAAGCGGCGATCGCCTACGACCGCGCCGAGGCGGCGGCGGACAAGGGCGCGCTGTTCAAGACCTTTATGAAGGTGCTGGCCCAGCGCAGCGGCCTGATGGCCACCTTTATGGCCAAGTGGTCGGGTAAGTATCCGGGGCAGAGCGGGCATATCCATGTCTCGCTGCGCGATAAGGCCAGCGGCAAGTCGGCGTTCCATGACCCGAGCCAGGCGCACAATATGAGCAAGATTCAGCGGCATTTCCTCGCCGGCCAGCAGCGCCTGATGCCGGAATTCCTGTGCATGGTGGCGCCGACGCTGAACAGCTATCGGCGGCTGATTCCCGGCTTCTGGGCGCCGACCGACGCGACCTGGGGCGTGGAAAACCGCACCGCCGCGCTACGGGTGATTCCCGGCAC
>CBIHQF010000610.1:0-2714 GCA_966211665.1 uncultured Pseudomonas sp.
GCATGGATCAGGTCGCCAGCGCCATGGAGAACATCCGTCAAGCCAGCCAGGACAATGTCGGCGGCACCCGCCAGGTCGACCTGGCGGCACGCAACCTGCATCAGCTCGGCCTCAAACTCAAAGGGTTGGCCGCCCGCTTCAAGTTGTGAGTACGTCATGAGCCTGGATCGCAAAGCGCTGCAACAGCGTCTGTTAGCCAGCTTCAAGGTGGAGGCGGACGAGCGTCTGGGCATTCTTGCCGATAGTCTGGCCAACTGGCGCGAGGCCCATGCCAGCGATGCCGCCATCGAGTCGCTGTTCCGCGAGGTGCATAGCCTCAAGGGCGCCGCCCGCGCCGTCGGCTTGCGGCCTATCGAGCGGCTTTGCCACGCCTGGGAAAGCCTGCTCGGCGAGGTACGCACGGGTCGCCTGAGGCTGACCCCGGAGCGGATCGAATTATGCCGCTATGCCCTGCACGGGCTGCAACAGTTGCATAACGGACAGGCCGGCGACGACGGGCAGCACCAACGCCTGATCGAAAACCTGGAAGCGGCGGCCCGCGGCGAAACGGTCAGCCTGCCGGAGCGCCCGCCAAGCGCCCCCGCACCATCCCAGGACCCGGGAACCGTGCGGGTTTCGGCGCGGCGTCTGGATACGTTGTTGTTCCATAACGAAGCCCTGTTGCAACACAAGCTCGAGGCCAGCGATCAGGCGCGTCGGCTCGCCGAACATCGCGCGGCATTCGAGCCGCAACGCGGCCAGCGCTTTATCTCCGCGGTTGCCGTCAAGCAACTGCGCGAAAGCGCGCAGGCCTTGCCGGCGGCGAGCCAGGACACGCTCAGGGCGCTGCTCGACCACCTGGACTGGAGCCAGGCGCAGATGGATCGCCTGCACTTCGAGGCGATCCATCTGGAAAAGGCCGGCAAGCACTTGTCGCAATGCTTGATGCAACTCTCCGAAGCCCTCGGTGAGGAGCTGCAAAGCGTGCTGCTACTCGCCGGCAGTCGCTTGACCGATGGCCTGCCGGCGATGGTGCAGGATATCGCCAGCCAGGCGGGCAAACGGGTGGCGCTGGAAATCAGCGGTCAGGATCTGCAAATCGATAAACGTATTCTCGACGAATTGCGCACCCCGCTGACCCACCTGCTGCGCAATGCCGTCGATCATGGCCTGGAGCTCCCGGAGCAGCGGATCGCCTGCGGCAAGCCCGAGGTCGGCGCATTGCACCTGGAGTTCTTGCAGGCGGCCGCGGATCGCTTCGAAGTGCGTCTGCGCGACGACGGCCGCGGCCTCGATATCGCCCAGCTCAAGGCGCGCGCCGTGGCCAATGGCCTGCTCGGCGCCGAGCAGGCGCAGGCCCTTGACGATGCCGAAGCCGGCAAACTGGTATTCGCTTCCGGCCTGTCGACCAGCGCCTTGATCACCGACCTGTCAGGGCGCGGCTTGGGCATGGCCATCGTTCAGGAGGCGGTCGAGCGGATTGGCGGGCGCATCGAGCTCGAGTCCGCGGCCGGTCGGGGTACCTGCGTGCATATGCACTTGCCGATCAACCTGTCGACGTTCCGCGCGGTCATCGTGCGCATTGCCGAACGCACCTTCGCGGTGCCGGCGCTGGCGGTGGAACGTTGCCTGCGGTTGCCGGCCAGCGCGGTGCAAACCCAGGAAAACCGCCCGACCCTGGTCTTTCAGGAACAAGTGCTGCCGATGTGGGCGCTGTCCGACGTGCTCGGCCTCGACGCCCAGGTCCGCGGCGGGGGGAGCCTGACCCTGCTGCTGCTCAAAGTACGCGGCGAACGTTTTTTCCTGCTGGTCGACGAACTGCTCGGCGATCAGGAGATCACCGTGAAGAATCTCGGCAAGCAGTTGCCGCGGGTGCGCAACCTGCTCGGCGCGACGCTACTCGGCGACGGCCAATTGGTGCCCATCCTGCATCCCGGCGATCTTTACCGTAGCGCCCAAGCGATCGGTGGTGGCAGTTTCGAACGAAGCGCCGAACGGGCAGGTCCAAAGGTTAAGCAGCGCCTGTTGATCGCCGAAGACTCCTTCACCTCGCGCGGCTTGCTCAAAGCCATTCTCGAAGGGGCCGGCTACATCGTCAGCACCGCCAACGACGGTCTGGAGGCCTGGAACGCCCTGAAACAAAGCCAATTCGATCTGCTGGTATCGGATGTCGAGATGCCGCGGATGGACGGTTTCACCTTGACCGCGCGTATTCGCCTCGACCGCGAACTCGCGCAACTGCCGGTGGTGCTGGTGACGGCGCTGCACTCGGCCGAAGACCGCGCACGCGGCCTGGAGGTCGGCGCCAATGCCTACCTGGTGAAAAGCGGTTTCGAACAAGACAGCCTGCTGGACGCCATTCGGCGCTTGATTTAGGAGGTATGGGCCATGCGCGTACTGATTGTCGACGACTCGCCGATCCTCCGCCTGCTGCTGCGCGCCGTAATGGAGAGCGCGGGCTTGCAGGTTCGCGAAGCCGAAAACGGCGATCAGGCCTTGCGCGTACTGGCGAGCTACACCCCGGACATCGTCACCATGGATGTGCACATGCCCGGTATGAACGGCTATGAAACCACCGCGCGTATTCTCGAACGCTACGCGCTGCCGGTGGTGATATTGACCTCCAGCAGCAATGCCAAGGATGCCTCGACCGCCATGCGCGCGCTGGCCGCCGGCGCCTTGGCGGTATTGGAAAAACCCGCAGGGCCGCACTGCGCCGACTTCGAGCTGCGGGT
>CBIHQF010000611.1:0-2710 GCA_966211665.1 uncultured Pseudomonas sp.
TTGCTGGTCGCGATGACCTCGATCCAGAGCGGCGCCTCCCTGGCGAAAGGATTGTTCCCATTGATCGGCGCCACCGGCACCACCGCCTTGCGCCTGGGCCTGGCGGCGCTGATCCTGTGCATTCTGATGCGTCCCTGGCAGGCACCTTTGAGCCTGAGTTCCTGCCGTTCGCTGCTGGCCTACGGCATCGCCCTGGGCAGCATGAACCTGCTGTTCTATCTATCGCTGCAGACTATCCCCCTGGGGATCGCCGTAGCGCTCGAATTCACCGGCCCGCTCGGTCTCGCTCTACTGTCCTCGCGGCGCTTGCTGGATTTCGTCTGGATAGCCATGGCCGTATTCGGCCTCTGGCTACTGCTGCCCAGCGCGCAAGCCGACGTGCAGCTCGACCCCGCGGGCATGGCCCTGGCATTGGGTGCCGGCCTGTGCTGGGCGCTGTATATCGTCTTCGGTCAGAAAGCCGGCGCCGAACACGGCCGGCAGACCGTGGCCCTGGGCACCATAGTCGCGGCCTTATGGGTATTTCCGATTGGCCTGTGGCATGTCGGCGGCAGCCTGTTTTCGCTGGATCTGCTGCCGATCGCCCTGGGCGTCGCGGTGCTCTCCTCGGCCCTGCCCTACAGCCTGGAAATGGTCGCCCTGACCCGCCTGCCCGCGCGTACTTTCAGCATCTTGATGAGCATGGAGCCGGCCATCGCCGCCCTCTCCGGCCTGCTGTTCCTCGGCGAGCGCCTGACCTTGAGCCAATGGCTGGCGATCAGCGCCATTATCCTCGCCTCGGCCGGTGCGGCGGCGACCATCAGGCCCAAGGGCAAGCCGAGCGGAGTTGACGTTCCCAGCGCGCCAGCTTAGCTGTACGGATAAGCCTCGAATATCTGGAGAACTGCATGTGGCGAATCCTAGTAGTCGAAGACTCCCCCACCAATATGCTGCTGGCGGTCGGAATCCTCACATTCGCGGGTCATACAGCCCTCGAAGCGCCCAACGCGACTGAAGGTATCGCCATCGCGCGTAGCGACCATCCAGATGTGATCCTCATGGATATCCACTTGCCGGACATGGATGGCACCGCGGCGATGCAAATCCTCAAGGCCGATCCGACGACCTGCGATATACCGATCATCGCCCTAACCGCTTCGATTCGTACCGGTGAAGACCAAGCAATGCGCGAAACGGGTTTCGATGGATGCCTGGGCAAGCCGATCAGCTACAAGGCGTTTCTGGCAGAAGTCGAGGCGGTGGCGAGCCGCCATAGCGGCCAATAGCCACTTGTCCGACCGTCTACGAAGCTCAAAGGCCCCCTGCCTGCGCCAGCAACGGACAAGACTTCGCCATGTACCACTCGACAAAAGCGTACCGGTAGTCTGGATAAGCCTTGACGCAATCCGGGATCGCCTCGCACCGCGTGCGGCGGCTTATCCGGCTACGATTTTGCGAGTTGTGCCTCGACCAACTGCAACAGCGCTTTATAGCTGAACGGCTTGGTGATGAAGTCGTCGAAATCGGCGGTTTCGATCTGCGATATCTCGTTGACCAAGGCATGCGCAGACATGCCGATCAGTTTGATCGAGCGCGTTTGCGGTGCGTTTTTCAACTGCCGCGCGGCTGTCACGCCATCCATCCCGGGCAGGTTGATATCCAACAGGATAAGTGCCGGTTTGAACGTTTCCAGCAGGCTCATACCCTCTTCGGCGGAGCCCACGGTGGTGCAGTTATAACCGCTGCATTCCAACACATCGCGGACCAGGATCTGGGTAGCGACGTCGTCCTCGATCAGCAGAATCTCTATCTTGTGCTTAGTCATCGGCTAAGCCTCGGTGTGAGCATTGCCGTGGCTGAGTGGCAGGTACAGGGTAAAGCAGCTGCCGACAGCGACTTCGCTCTCCACCGTTACCCGCCCACCATGCAGGGCCGCCAAGCGGCTTACCAGGGCCAACCCCAGGCCGGTGCCTTCGACATGGGTCTTGCGCATGGGCGATGAGGCCTGCTCGAATGGCTGGAATATTCGCGCCAGATCCTCGACGGAAATGCCCCAGCCCTCGTCCGCCACCGCCAACATGATCTCGTCATCGTCCGCCAAACCAGCGCTAAGGGTCACGCGCTTACCGGACTCGGTGAACTTGAGGGCATTGCCGAGCAGGTTGATCAACATCTGCTTGACCCTTAGCGGATCCCACTCCACCCGATCCAGGCGCTCATCGATATCGCAGACCAGGGTTATGCCACGGCGTTGCGCCTTTTCTTTCATCAGCCCCAGAACCGCTTCGAGCAGCGGCCGCACCTCGCTGCTCTGCAACTCCAGCTCCAACTTGCCGGCTTCGATTTTCGACAGGTCGAGCAAGTCGTTGATGATCAGCAGTAGGTAGGAGCCGCTGTTGTAGATTTCTCCACAGTACTGTTTCTGCTTGTCGTTCAGCGGACCGAGCATTTCATCCAGCAACATTTCGGAAAACCCGAGAACGGCATTCAGCGGCGTGCGCAGTTCATGGGACATGGACGAGAGAAAGTTATTTTTGTACTGATTGGCGACTTCCAGTTTTCGATTTTGCTCCTCCAGGCGCGCCCGGCTGGTTTTCACTTCATCATCCAGGCGCTTGTGTGCCAGGTGATGCTGCAAACGCGCGACCAGCACCGGGAAATCGACGGGCTTCTCGATGTAATCGTTAGCCCCGGCGGCAAAGGCGGACACCACGTCATCGCCCTCGTTTCG
>CBIHQF010000612.1:0-2693 GCA_966211665.1 uncultured Pseudomonas sp.
CCGCCTGCAACACGTTATTGGGACATAGCCTACAAAAAGCCGCCGTCTCAAGGAACGTCATAAGCAATAAATCGATGACAGACTGATTGTTTGATGAAAGCCAGCTTGCTGCGTTCCGGCGATACTCTTTACACCCCCGAATCTTACACCCCCGAATCGCCAGCAAGCTGGCTCCTACAATAGCCGCGCTATTTAACCCGGCTTTCACACTTGACTCGGGCCGGATCAATAAGCCCAACGTACTTCTACTGCGCCGGCAGCAATCGGCAACCCTGGCGCGGGCCCAGCCACGCCGCGCTATGGCTGCGGCCCAGGCCGCTGGCGGTTACGCGTTTGGCGGCCGGGTCGTCGAGCAGCGGGCTGAGCGGCAGGTACAGGGCGACATAGCCTTCGCAGTACGCTGCCGGGTGTTGCATCACATAGCGGCAGGAGCAGTATTCCTTGGCGCGGTAGGCGCCGAGGATGTCCGGGAAGGCTTGCAGGTGCGCGCGGTTCTGCCAGCCGAGGCCGATCAGCAGCACCAGGATCAATAACAGCAGTGTGCGCAGCGGACGGCGACGGATCATGGCTGCACCTCGCTAACGGCAGCGGGCGCCTTGGCGAAGGCGGCATGCACGAGTTTGAGCAACTGGTTGTGCTGGAAGCTGCCGTCGCGGTCGTCGGCGTAACGCACCACCACCAGGTTATCGCTGGGCAGCACGTACAAGCCCTGGCCCCAATGCCCGAGCGCGGCGAAGGTGTCCGCTGGCGCATCGGCCCAGGGCTTGGCCCGCCCGGGCAATTCGGCGTTCAACCACCAGTGCCCGCCCGGCACGGGAGCGCCCGGCCGGGCCTGTTGCCCGTCGTAGTTGGCGAACGGCGTGCGGTTGAATTCGACCCAGGTCCTGGGTAGCAATTGGCGCTCGCCCCAGCGCCCGTCGCGTTCCATCAATAAGCCGATACGCGCCAGATCGCGGGCGGTCATATAAACGTAGGAGGAGCCGACGAAGGTGCCGGCGCCATCGCGCTCCCATACCGCCGAATCGATGCCCAGGGGTTCGAACAGTGCGTGCCAGGGGTAGTCCGCATAGGCCTCGGCGCCGACCATGGTTTTCAGCGCGGCGGCGAGCACGTTGCTGTCGCCGCTGGAATAGCGGAAATGCTGCCCCGGCTCGAATGCCGCCGCCTGGCTGGCGGTGAAGGCCGCCATGTCCTCGCGCCCGCGGGTGTAGAGCATGGCCACCACCGAGGATTTCAGCGGGGCGTATTCATAGTCTTCCTGCCAGTCCAACCCCGAGGCCCAGTGCAGCAGATGGCCGACCTTGACCTGCGGGTGCCGGGCGAACGGCGGATAGTAGTCGGCGACCGCGGCGTCGAGCTTGAAGCGCCCTTCGCCGTAGGCCACGCCGAGAACGCAGGCCAGTACGCTCTTGGCCATGGACCAGGTCAGATGCGCGGTATCGGCGTCGGTCGGTGCGGCATAGCGTTCGTAGACGATCTGCCCATCGCGGATCACCAGCAGCGCATCGCTGCGCACGCCGGTACGCTCGGCCTCGTCGCGTTCGGCAAAGGCATAGGCCTCGAGCTGCGCCAGCGCGGCACTTGGCGCCACCGGTGCTTGTTCCCAGTGTTCCGTGGGCCAACTTTGCGCCTGCACGGTGCAGACGCCGAGACCGAACGCCATTGCCAGGCTGAACGGACGCAAGGATAAGAAGACCATCGGCATGCCCTTTGAACCGAACGAAAACGGCACCCTAGCACGCCGAATATGACAGTAATGTTCATCGCGACAGACGTTACTGCTCAGTGGAAATGCTCCCGGATTGCGCTGGAGCTTATTTGCGGGCTACGGGGCTGGAGCCAAATCGTCGGCCAGGCGCAGAGCCCGTAGGAGGCGCGCCCCGCGGCGAATGCGGATGACGCCTCTCATCCACATTCGCAGTTGGTGGATGGGTGAAGCGTCATCCACCCTACAGCTCGGGCATAGGGCCCACAGCAACTGGTCGATACGCGATCCCGTAGCCCGAATAAGCCTTTGGCGCAATCCGGGAGCGGTGGTGCAGGCGCAGAATTTTCCCGGATTGCGCTGGCGCTTATCCGGGCTACAAGGTGCGGGTTTGTAGGGCGGATATGGCGAAGCCTTGTCCGCCGCCGGCGCTCCGCCCTATCCGCAGCGGTTTTTTTACAGCTTCACACCCAACAGCGCCTGGGCCTTTTCCAGGCGCTTGTGCCGCGCCGCATTGGCGATGCTCAGCAAGCCCTTGTCGCGCGCCCAGAGTTCGGCCCAGGGCGCGGGCCCCGCGGCAAAGGCCGCGTCCATCTCGTCGCTCAAGCTGGCGAACTCGGCGAACAGCCCGGCCAGCAGCAGATGGCCGCTCGGTGCGCGCGGGCATTGGCGTGCCACCTCGGCGCAGCCGGCCAGCAAGCCGAGCAGGCGCAGTTGCAGGTGTTGCGGCCAGTGGCTGTCCTGGCCGACACCGAACAGCCAGGCCGTTATCGCGCACAACACATGCACATCTTCGAGGCTGCGGAAGGGTTTCACATAGTCGTCCCAGCCATCGCCGGCCAAGCGCTCGCTGTGCACTTTATCGAGATGCAACCGGCCATGATCGATATCCGGCATCAAGGGCAACGCCGGCAGCGCCTCGATACGTAGCCCTGGCGCACCGGCATACACCACGTGTGTCGTCTGCGCGCTTTCAACGCGACCGCTG
>CBIHQF010000613.1:0-2692 GCA_966211665.1 uncultured Pseudomonas sp.
TGGCCGCTTCCAGCTCGCGCACCTTGATGTTCTTCGGGTTCTCGGCGATGTCGCGCGGCGTGGCGAGGATGCCTGCGGAATCCTTGAGCACGATCACCCCGGCCTTCTGCAGCAACAACAGGGCGCGCCCGCCATTGGTGGCGTCGTTGGGGATCACCACATTGGCGCCCAGTGGCAGCTCGGCGATGCTCTTGTGCTGGCTCGAATAGGCGCCGAAGGGCTCGACATGCACCCCGCCGACGCTGACCAACTCGGTGCCGCGGCTTTTGTTGAACTCATCCAGGTACGGCTGGTGCTGGAAGAAGTTGGCGTCCAGGCGCTTCTCGGCGACCTGCACGTTGGGCTGCACGTAATCGGTGAAGACTTTTACGTTCAGCTCCACGCCCTGTTCGGCCAGGCTCGGCTTGATGAACTCGAGGATTTCCGCGTGGGGCACGGCGGTAGCCGCGACATTCAATTCCTCGGCCTGGGCGGCAAAGGCCGTGACGGCGGCGATGGCTATAAGCAGTTTTTTCATTTTCGATTCCTTGTGGGATATGTTCGGGGGACGGCGGGTAGCCGCGATACGACAACAATTATTTGCGCGAGAAATGCACCACCAGCCTGTCGCCGGTGCTTTGCAGGATCTGCACGAGAATCAGCAGCAGAATCACCGTGACCGCCATGACATCCGGCTGGTAACGCTGATAACCGTAGCGCACCGCCAGGTCGCCCAAACCGCCACCGCCGATCAGGCCGGACATGGCGGTGTAGGACACCAGGGTGATCGCGGTGACGGTGACAGCAGCGATGATCCCCGGCAGCGCCTCGGGCAACAGCGCGTTGGTGACGATCTGTCGGGTGGTCGCACCCATCGCCTGGGTCGCCTCGATGATGCCGCGGTCCACTTCGCGCAAGGCGGTTTCCACCAGGCGCGCGAAGAACGGCGTGGCGCCGACCACCAACGGCGGGATGGCGCCGGCCACGCCGAGCGAGGTGCCGGTGACGAGCACGGTGAAGGGGATCATCACGATCAGCAGAATCACGAAGGGCACCGAACGCAGCACGTTCACCAAGAGCGACAGCACGGCATAGAGCGCCTTCTGCTCGAACATCTGCCGCGGGCCGGTGAGAAACAGCAGTACGCCGAGCGGCAAACCGAGCAGCACGGTAAACAGCAGCGAGCCGCCGAGCATGCTCAGGGTGTCCAGGCTGGCTTGCCAGATTTCCGGCCAATCGACATTGGGCAGCAACTTCTGGGTCAACTCGTCCATCAGCGCAGCACCTCCAGGTGCACGTCGGCGGCTTGGAAGCGCGCGATGGCGGCGTCCAGATCGCCGCCGGTCAGGGCCAGGGTCAGTTGGCCGTAGGGGGTGTCCTTGATCCGGTCGATACGCCCGGCGAGGATGCTGTAATCCACCCCGGTTTCGCGGGCCACGGTGCCGAGCAGCGGCGCGTAGGTCGCCTCGCCCTGGAAGGTCAGGCGCAGGATGCGGCCCTGCACATGGGCGAAATCGTCGCGCTGTTCGTTTTCGTCGAGGTGCTCGGACTCCTGCACGAAGCGCTTGGTGGTGGTGTGCTGTGGGTGCAGGAACACCTCGGCCACCGGCCCCTGCTCGACGATCACCCCGGCGTCCATCACCGCGACGCGGTCGCAGACCCGGCGGATCACGTCCATCTCATGGGTGATCAATACGATAGTCAGGTTCAGCTCGCGGTTGATCTCGGCCAGCAGTTGCAACACCGAGGCGGTGGTTTGCGGGTCGAGGGCGCTGGTGGCTTCGTCGCACAGCAGGATCTTCGGCGCGGTGGCCAGAGCGCGGGCGATGCCGACCCGCTGTTTCTGCCCGCCGGAGAGCTGCGCCGGGTATTTGTTGGCGTGATCGCTCAAGCCGACCCGCGCCAGCAACTCGGCGACGCGCTGGGCGATGGCGCCACGCGACAGCTCGCCGGCCAGCTTCAGCGGCAGCGCGACGTTGTCGGCAACGGTCTTCGAGGACAGCAGGTTGAAGTGCTGGAAGATCATCCCGACCTGCTGACGGAAACGGCGCAGGCCATTGGCGTCGAGGGCGGTGACTTCTTCCTCGTCGATCAGAATGCGCCCGCCGGACGGTTGTTCCAGGCGATTGATCAAGCGCAGCAGGGTGCTTTTGCCGGCGCCGGAATGGCCGATGATGCCGAACACTTCGCCACGGCCGATGCGCAGATCGGTCGGGCGCAACGCGGGGATGTCCTGGCCGGCGACGCGGTACGCCTTATGGACCTGGTGAAAATGGATCACGCATTAAACCTTTTGGGTTCGTCGAGTTGCCGGGTAGGCGCAAAGGGCGCGTAGTCTATCCGCTAGGGTTTAGCTCGCAAAAATCTTTATAGACCTATGGTTATAGCCATAAGACATTAATGACAAGGGTGAGCGGTTTAGCCGGAGCTGGGCGTAAGCACCAGTTGCGGCGTTTGTCCGGGCCCGATGGCCTGGCCGATGCTCGCCTCGAAGGTTGGATCGAAGCGCTCGATCTGCGCTTCGAGTAATTCGGCGAGGCGGACGCCGTCCTCGGCCCGGGTCACCTCGATACGCACGGCGCAGCGGAAATTGACGACATCGGCAGCGACCGCGGCGAGCACCTCATCCAGGCGTTCGCGATCCTGCAGCGGCGGCAGTTCGATCACGCTATTGGCGGCGCTGGGATCGATCAACCTGGCAGGGGTCTTCCGG
>CBIHQF010000614.1:0-2683 GCA_966211665.1 uncultured Pseudomonas sp.
TCGCGATAGAGGTGCCCATTGAATCCGTGGAGGTGGAGCAGGCCCGGGTCGAGCGGGAGTTGGCCACCCAGGTCGCGGAAACCTTGCAACTGCAACAACAGTTGGCCGAACTGCAACTGCAAGTGCAGCAACTGCAGGAGCAGATGAGCACACGGGACCGGGTGATCTCAGGCTTGCAAGCCGAGCTGGCCGCGCGGCAAGCGAACGCCGCAACCGTTCCGGCCCCTATGGCTGCCGATAGCGCCGTGCCGGCTACCGCTGGCGAGCCGGCGATGGCGCGTAACTGGCTCAGCGCAGGCTTGGCCGCGTTGGCATTGCTGCTGGCGGGGGGGATCGGCCTGCTCTGGCGTAACAGAAATCGCCAGGAGCCGGACGTCAGCCCACAGCAAACGCCCGCGCCAGCCAAAGTGGCGGCTGCCATGGCGTCGACAGAGGCACCGCGTGGGACTGAAAGCGCCGTGCCGCCTGTGCCTGGAACCTACCCGGTCGACGCCCTGCATAGCGCCGAGACCTATATCGCCTACGGTCGCTTCAACGAAGCGGCCGCTTGCCTGCGCAAGGCGCTGCAGACCCAGCCCGCACGTAGCGACATTCGCTGGCGGCTGCTGGAAGTGCTTGCCCAACCGGGGGATGTCGGCGGGTTTCTCGATCAAGAAGCGGTCCTGCGTAACTCGGGTTTCACACCAGAGCGCATCGACGCGTTGAAGGTCCGTTTCGCCCATTTGCTCGCCGCTCCGCCAGCGGACCTGCTGGCCGATGCCGTGCTGGAATTGGACGAAGCGCAGCCAGAGGCTGAGGCGGAAACCCTGGTCGACGACTTCAAACTCAATCTCGACGAGCTGTCGCTGAATGCCGATTGGGAGTCGTTGGACCCGTTCGCGCCACCGCTGAAAAAGAAAGCTGTTCAGCCCAGCGAAGCGACCCAGGCCGCCGCCAACGCCGCCCAGGACGATGTCGTGCTGCCCGACACGCGCGATGCCCGCAACCCCTTTGCCGATGCCATGCTGGTGGAAGAAGCACCGATCGACAGCTGGCTGACAGAGGAGCTCGACCCCGGCTTTATCGAGCAAACCGGCATGCCGGTGCAGGGCAACGCCTTGTCGAGCAATCTCGATCATCTGGCCGGTAATCGCAGCGATCTGGCCAAACTCAATATGGCCTTGGCCTATATCGAAAACGGTAGCCTGGACAGCGCCTGCCATATCCTCAACGAGTTGATCCATGACGGCGACGAGAAACTCAAGCAGGAAGCGCGTGCGCTGCTGGCGAGGATCGCATAGCGGTAACTATCGAACAGAGAAAAGCGCCCGTTGTGCTTATGCCGACGGGCGTTTTTTACTGGGTTTGCTGATCGAGTGATCGCCAATCGCGGCCAAGGCCGCTCCTGCAGGCGTGCCCGCCATGCATATGTTCCGGTAGCCCGGATAAGCCTTGGCGCAATCCGGGAACTTTATAATGGCCGCCACCTGTCCCGGATTTCATCCGAGCTACGAGTCCGCGCTGGACGAACATTCTTTTGTCAGAGGCCGTTATCTGGTCGCGGCAGACAGGAGAGGCGGGCCGTGCGCAGGCGTATCATGCGGATTTAGCCCTATCAGCCGAGCAGAGGCCCATTCATGTCCAGCGCTAAACCGGAAGTGACCATCACCTATTGCACCCAATGCCAGTGGTTGCTGCGCGCGGCCTGGCTCGCCCAGGAGTTGCTTTCGACCTTTGCCGATGACCTGGGCAAGGTCAGCCTGGAGCCGGGCACCGGCGGGGTGTTTCGCATCCACTGCGATGGCGTCCAGCTCTGGGAGCGCAAGGCCGATGGCGGCTTTCCCGAGGCCAAGGTACTCAAGCAGCGCCTGCGCGACCAGATCGATCCGGCGCGCGATCTCGGTCATAACGAGCGACGCGATGCCTGAGTCTTGTCAGCGGTTTTGACCCGGAGACGCCGCGCTGTCGCGCAGCAAACTCTGTAATGAGTCATTTGTTTTTTTGATGAGGGCGGCCTTGGCCGAGAGCCTAACGCGCCGTCCGCGCCGAAACGAAGATCGCCAGCACGATCAGCGCGCCGCCGGCGAGCATGCGCAGGGTCGGCACCTCGTTGAACAGCCACCATGCGAAGCAGATGCCGTAGACCGGCTCCAGGGCGAATATCACCGCGGCGCTGCGCGCGGTGATCACCCGCAGGCTGGCGACGAACAGGCTGTGCGCCAGCCCGGTACAGAAAATCCCGAGCATACCCAACCAAAACCAATCGATCACGCGAATGCTCGGCAGCGTCGACCAGGCGAACGGCAGAAAACACAGCAGCACCGTGAAGTTTTGACAAAGCGCGGCCTGCACCGGATCCAGGCCGCGTGTGCTGGCGCGATTGAGCAACGACAACAGGGCGAACAACAGACCCGAGAGTATCGCCCAGAGCAGCCCGCCGGTGGCCTGGTCGGCCAGGTCGAAACTCGGGGTGACCAGAATCAGGCCCAGGCACACCACGCCGACCATGGCGAACTCCAGCGGCCGGGTGCGTTCACGGAACAGCAAACCTTCGAGCAGCACGGTGAACGGCTCCGCGCGCGGCGAGGGAGATGCCAGGGACTTTGCCTCCAGCACCTTCACGGCGATGCGGTGGCCGCCCGCCTCGATCTGCAGGCTGTCGGGCGCGAGGTCGGCGAAGTCGGCGCGGGTCAGGTGTTCGATC
>CBIHQF010000615.1:0-2667 GCA_966211665.1 uncultured Pseudomonas sp.
TGCCCGACGCCGACTTCCAACTCTGCGTACTCGGCACCACGCCCCTGGACGCCGAGCTGGAGCGCCTGCAAGGCAAGCGCGTGCAGAACCTGCCGATCGCCATGCGCCGGATCATGCCCGGCGACTCGCTCGGCGGCTGCCAGCTGCTTTATGTCGACGAGCGCAACCGCCGCACGCTGGACAGCCTGCTCGAGCGGCTGGCCGGCTCGCCGGTCCTGACCATCACCGACGCCAGCGGCCTGGCCGACCGCGGCATCATGATCGAGATGCGCAAACAGGGCCAACGCATCGTCTTCGACGTCAACCTGGCGGCGGCGCGGCGCGCGCGTCTCGACTTCAGCGCCCGCCTGCTCAAACTCGCCAGCTTCGTCGCCGACAGGTCCTAGGTGTATGCCTTCCGTCCCCTTCAACGACCGGCCATTGCGCGACAAGCTCGCCTACAGCGGGCTGCTGCTCACCTCCGCCACCCTGACGGTTCTGCTGGTGACGCTGCTGGCTTACCAATTGGTCGTGCAGAAATCGGAGCTGACGGAGAACGTCAGAGCCCACGCCATGGTAGTCGGCAGCAACGGCAGCGCGGCGATCGTATTCGGCAACGCCCAGGAAGCGCATGAGACGCTCGCGTCCCTGAGCGCCGTCTCGGACATCACCCGGGCGGCCTTTCTGCTGCCCGACGGTCGGCAATTGGCCGCCTATCGACGGGACAACGGGGGCTCGAACGCGGATATCGCCGCGCCCGAAGAGCCCGGCTGGTATGCCCTGCTGGTCCGCCAACCGATCGTGCTGCACGGTCAACCGATCGGCAGCGTGGTGGTCCAGGCGAGCCTCGCCTCGCTGTATCGCGGGTTGGCGCTGCAAGCGTTATTCGGCGGGCTGGCGGCCGTAGCGACGCTGGCCCTGTCCTTGCTGCTCACGCGGCGGATCGCCTCCGGCATCGTGCGGCCGTTGCTGAGCCTGGTGCAACTGACCGAGCAGGTGCGCGCCGAGCAGGACTTCAGCCTGCGCGCCAGCGTATACGGCAACGACGAGGCCGGCCGTCTCGCCCGCAGCTTCAACGACATGATGGTACAGCTCGAGTGGCACGACGCGCGGATCAACGCAGAACTGCAGCAGCGCCGCCTGACCGAACAGCAACTCAATCAATGGGCCTACCACGACCCCGTCACCGGCCTGCACAACCGCCACTACTTCAAGGAGAAGCTGGAGACCGCAGTGGCCGAGGTGCTGCGTTATGCGACCTCGTGCGCGGTGCTGTTCATCGACCTGGACGACTTCAAGATCGTCAACGACACCCTCGGCCATGAGACCGGGGACAAACTGCTGAGCCTGGTCGCCGAGCGCCTGCGCGCCACCTTGCGCAGCAACGATGTGGTATGCCGGATCGGCGGCGACGAGTTCGCGGTGATCATGGAAAACGGCGTCGCTACCGCCCAGGCCGAACGGGTCGCGGCGAATATCGTCACCGCGCTGTCCACCCCCTTCGTCATCGACGGTCAGCAGATAGGCGTCGGCGCAAGCCTCGGCATCAGCCTGTGCCCCGACCATGCGACTGACACCGTCAGCCTGCTGCGCAACGCGGACACGGCCATGTACCACGCCAAGGGCAACGGCAAGAACAACTACCGCCTGTACGAAGCGGATATGGAGAATGGCTCGATCCGTCGTTTCAGCCTCGAGCAGTCGCTGCGCCTCGCCCTCGAACAAGGACAGCTGCAACTGCTCTATCAACCGCTGGTGGATCTGTCCGACAGCGCCCGCCTGATCGGCTTCGAGGCCCTGCTGCGCTGGAACCACCCTGAACTCGGCGTGGTCGGCCCGCAGGAGTTCATCCCACTCGCCGAGGAAACCGGGCTGATCCACCCGATCGGCGACTGGGTGATGCGCAGCGCGTTCCGTCAGGCCCAGGAATGGCAAGCCATCTGCCCCGGCGTGCGCATCGGCGTCAACCTGTCCGGGCGCCAGCTCAAGCGGGCCGACGCGCTGCAGCGCATCTTCGCCGCGATCGAGGCGAGCGGCCTGCCCGCGCACCTGATCGACATCGAGCTGACCGAAAGCATCCTGATGGACGATCGCACATCCACCGTGGCCAAATTGCAGGCGCTACGCGCGGCGGGCATACGCATCTCGCTGGACGACTTCGGCACCGGCTACTCCTCGCTCGACTATCTGCGGCTCTATCCCGTCGATACCCTGAAGATCGACCGCAGCTTCGTCGCCAACCTGCCCGACGACGCCAGTAGCGTGGCGATAACCCGGGCAATAATGGCGATCGCCGACGGGCTCTCCCTCGACGTGGTGGCGGAGGGCGTCGAATCCGAGGCTCACGCGGCCTTTCTGCGCGGCGCCGGCTGCCCCGTGGCGCAGGGCTACCTCTACGCCAGGCCCCTCGACGCGGCCACGGCGACGGAACTGGCCATGGCCCAGCGGCGGACAGACCTTTCTTCGGCCTCTTCGCATCATCGCGGGGAAGAGAAGATCGACAGTCAGTGGCACAGGTAAATCGACAGTCGCCGAACACACGAACGTCCGAGTCCTGCTGTCGTCATGCATCCTATGATCTTGCCGCTTTCTCGCCAGACTTAAATGCCAGGACGGTGTGGGAGGGGGGTTTTGCCCCCATTTGATAAATGGGCGTTAGTATAGCCGCGCAAAACCCCCCCCCCGCCC
>CBIHQF010000616.1:0-2664 GCA_966211665.1 uncultured Pseudomonas sp.
CCTACACCAGCCTGGGCAGCCTCTACTATCAAGTGCCGGGCTGGCCCATCGGCTTCGGCGACGACGACAAGGCCGAAGCCATGCTCAAGCAAGCCCTGGCCATCAACCCCGACGGTATCGACCCGAACTACTTCTATGGCGACTTCCTCTACCGCGCCAAACGCTACGAGGAAGCCAAGCTCGCCCTGGAAAAAGCCCTGCAAGCACCGCCACGGCCGAACCGTGTGTCGGCCGACCAGGGCCGACGCGAGGAGGTGGCCAAGCTACTGAGCCAGGTAAATGCCAAACTGGACTAATCCGCCGCTGGCAGGCTAGGGTCTGTTGCCGTTTCATCGCGACCGCTGAAACGGCAACAGACCCTAGATACGAAAAACAGGGGGGCGTACATGCGCATTCTGCTGGTCGAAGACGATAAGGCCCTGGGTGAAGGGATTCGCACGGCGCTGAAACCCGAAGGCTATACCGTCGACTGGGTGCAGGACGGTCAAAGCGCGCTGCATGCCTTGAGCCATGAAAGTTTCGAGCTGGCGATACTCGACCTCGGCCTGCCGCGCATGGACGGCCTGCAGGTGCTCAAACAGCTGCGCGCCGCCGCCAACCCGGTGCCGGTGCTGGTGCTCACCGCGCGCGACTCCACCGCCGACCGCATCGCCGGGCTGGATGCCGGCGCCGACGATTACCTGATCAAACCCTTCGATGTCGCCGAACTCAAGGCGCGGCTGCGTGCCCTCCTGCGGCGCAGCTTCAACCGTCCGCAACCGGCCCTGGAATACCGCGGCATCAGCCTCGACCCGGTGAACCAGGCGGTGACCTTCCAGGGCCAGCCGGTCAACCTGCCGCGCAAGGAGTTTCTCCTGCTGCACGAACTGATCGCCCAGCCCGGCCGGGTGATGACCCGCGATAAACTCCAGCAAGCGCTATACGGCTGGGACGAGGAGCTGGAAAGCAATGCCCTGGAAGTGCACGTGCATCACCTGCGCAAGAAATTCTTCGCCGAATTGATCCGCACCGTGCGCGGCGTCGGCTACCTGGTGGATAAAGCCTGATGCCATCGATTCGCGCCCGCACCCTGCTTCTGGTGCTCGGCATGCTCAGCCTGTCGATGACCCTGATCTCCTACAAAAGCTATCGCGACGCCCAGCATGAGATCGAAGAACTCTTCGATGCCCAACTGGCGCAAACCGCTCGCCTGCTCGCCGGCATGGTCGGCCGCGACATGCCGACAACCGACCTCCGAGCGCTGCAGGACGCCCTCGACCAGGCGCTGCTGGCGCGGCCGGCCCAGGACGGTGAAACCCTGCTCGACGGCCACCCCTACGAGGGCAAACTGGCGTTTCAGGTACTCGATGAAAAGGGTGTCGTGTTACTGCGCTCGGCCAGCGCACCGGCGGGTTTGCTCAAGCGGATGGTGGCCGAGTCCAATCAAGCGCAGAGCGGCGAGGCCGTGCCGGAACGACCGTTATCCGCGATGGCCGGGCAGTTGATCGGCTACCGCAGCCTGTCGCTGGCGGATTACCAGTGGCGGGTATTCCTGTTGCGCGACCCGCAGGACAACCACTGGATACTGGTCGGCGAACGCGAGGATGTGCGCGGCGAGCTGGTCGGTAAAATTGCCCGGCGCAGCCTGTTGCCCGATTTGATCGGCCTGCCCTTGCTCGCCTTGTTGGTATGGCTGGCGGTCGGCTGGGGCTTGCGCCCGCTGCAACGCATGGCCGATCTGATCAAAGCCCGCGCGCCGGACAACCTGACGCCGCTGTTGCTTTCGCCGTTGCCGGCCGAGCTGGAACCCATGGGCGCCGCGCTCAACCGCCTGCTGATGCAGGTCAACCAATTGCTCGATCAGGAAAAGCGCTTTATCGCCGATGCCGCCCACGAGCTGCGCACGCCGCTGGCGGTGTTGCGCATCCATGCCCAGAACGCCCTGGCGGCCAGCGACCCGCTCGACCGCGACGAGGCTTTGCGCCAGCTCGGCGGCGGCGTCGAACGCGCCACCCGGGTAGTCGCGCAATTGCTGACCCTGGCGCGCCTCGACCCCAACGGGGTGCAACTGGCGATGGTCGAACTCGACCTGCTCGGGTTTTTCCGTAACGAACTGGCCGAACTCACGCCCCTGGCCCTCGAACGCCAGCAGGAACTCAGTTTCGATGCCGATGAAGCCGGCGACTACCGCTTGCGCGGCGACGCGCCGAGTCTCGGCACCCTGCTGCAGAACCTGATCGGCAACGCCGTGCAGTACACACCCGTCGGCGGACGCATCCAGGTACAGCTGCAAGCCCGCCACGATGCGCTGCTGTTGCGCGTGCAGGACAGCGGACCCGGCGTCGATGCGGCGCTGCGGGAAAAACTCTTCGAACGCTTCTACCGGCTGGAAGAGGGTCAGGGCGCCGGGCTGGGATTGTCGATCGTGCTACGCATCGTGCAACTGCATCGGGGCACCATTACGCTAGACGAATCACCGTTGGGCGGGCTCGACGTGTGCGTGAGCCTGCCACGGCATGGCGTCACCCTCGCTTAACAGGCTGCTGAAAAGCTACCTGCATGGGCGATCCTGCGTTTTTCAGGGCGATGTACCCGTTATGTGTTGCGGTGTGTGGGCCGGATAAGCATTATCTGGGTACGGCAATTCGTAGATACCGTCTTGGGGCTCACCTCGCAATAGCGAGT
>CBIHQF010000617.1:0-2660 GCA_966211665.1 uncultured Pseudomonas sp.
CTCAACCCGGGCTACGAGCTGTCACTCCATATTGATGATGACGTTTTCCTGCCATTGCTGCGGCAGGGCCTTGGAGGTGGCTTCCCAGGCGGCGGCATCCTTGATCGGCTGCACCTTGGCGTATTGCTCGTTAGGCAGCAGCTTGGCCTGAACCTCGGCCGGCAGGGTCAGGTACTCGGCGCGGATCGGCCGGGCGTTGCCTTTGGCCAGGTTGATCTGACCGGCGTCGCTCAAGATGTACTCGCGCGCCAGTTTGGCGGCGTTGGGGTTCTTCGCGTACTTGTTGATGATGGTGGTGTAGCCGGAAATCACCGAACCGTCGGACGGAATCAGCACTTCGAAGCGGCTCGGGTCGATCTGATCGCGGTAGGAGAGGCCGTTGAAGTCCCAGACCACGCCGACTTCCACTTCGCCTTTTTCCAGGGTCTGGATGGTCGGGTTGGCCAGCGACAGGCGGCCTTGTTCGGCGATCTCGGCAAAATAATCCAGGCCCGGCTGGATATTCTTCTCGTCGCCGCCATTGGCGATGGCCGCCGCCAACACGCCGTTGACCGCCTGCGCCGCGGCACTGACATCGCCGATGGCGACGCGGTATTTGCCGGCTTTCACATCGGCCCAGCTTTTCGGCACATCCTTGACCAATTGCTTGTTGACGATAAAGGCGATGGAGCCGGTGTAGGCGAGCATCCAGTGGCCGTCGGCGTCCTTGGCCCAGCTCGGGATCTGTTCCCAGGTGCTCGGTTTGTAGGCCTGGGTAACGCCCTGTTGCACCGCGATGGGGCCGAAGGCCGCACCGACGTCACCGATATCGGCGCTGGCGTTGTCTTTCTCGGCGGCGAATTTGGCGATCTCCTGGGCCGAACTCATGTCGGTGTCCATATGCTTGAGGCCGTAGAGTTTCTCCAGGTCGGCCCAGGTGTCCTTCCAGTTGGCCCAGCTGTCTGGCATGCCCACGCTATTCACCGCGCCTTCCGCACGAGCGGCTTGTTCCAGCGCTTTTACGTCCGTTTCGCTCGCCATGGCCGATGCCGCGAGGGCGATGGTCGAACCTATCAATGAAGCCAGCAGTCGTTTTTTCATCGAAAACTCCGTTACGGTGAGTGTTGGTCTAGATCAGCAAGAACCCAGCCAATCTAAGCCATCGGCATGACATTTTTATGTCGTCTCTCGCCTTGCGCCTCGCTTTTACGCCAGGGCAGACTAAACATACCCAGCGTAGACTACTGTTGGCGCCAGGCAACGCCGGTAATTCCACGGAGCCAGCGTGCCGTCTGTCGAAAACTGTCATCTATCAGTCATCCAGACTGCTTAGGATCGCCACAAAGCGCGTTCTAACAGCCTCGCTACAGCACATTTATTAATTTGGACTAGTCCAGTAGAGGGTAATCAATGGGCGATACAGCGCCTCGGGCGGTCACCGCCATTTGCCGGGCTTTGGAAGAACAGATCGAGCACGGCTTATTGCCCTCGGGCAGCCAGTTACCCGCCGAGCGCAAGCTCAGCGAAGTCTTCGACACCACCCGCATTACCCTGCGCGAAGCGCTCGGCCAGTTGGAGGCCCAGGGGCTGATCTATCGCGAGGAGCGTCGCGGCTGGTTCGTTTCGCCGGCGCGGATCGCCTACAACCCGCTGGTGCGCTCGCACTTCCATGCCATGGTCGGCGAACAGGGGCGGGTGCCGGCGACCGAGGTGCTGAGTGCGCGGCTGATACCGGCCAGTGCGGAAATCTGCCAGATCCTGGCGCTTCCGGCGTTATCGAGCGTCTACCAGATCCGCCGTGCGCGGCGCATCGACGGGCGCCTGGTGCTGTACGTCGAGCATTACCTGAACCCGGCCTACTTTCCCGGCATTCTGGATTTCGATCTGACCCTGTCCCTGACCGAGCTGTACGCCAGCGAATATGCCATCCATTACGGCCGCGTGCGCTTCGATATGGTGCCCACCGCGCTGCACAACGAAGCGGCGGCGGCTTTGAAGGTCGCGGTCGGCAGCCCGGCGTTGCGTATCGTGCGGGTCAACCGCGACCAGCACGGTCGCATCATCGATTGTGACCTGGAGTTCTGGCGCCACGATGCTCTGCATGTCAGCGTCGAGGTGCCGGAGTGAGGCGGCTAGACCGCGAACCGCTCTTGCACCTGCGCCGAGAACTCCAACGTTTGCCCATCCAGCGGCACCCGTAAACGCTCGCCAAGGCCTTGCTCAACAGCCGCTTGCAACAGCCCGATGCGGGTTGTCGGGCAATGGTCGAGGGCTTCCAGGTGGTTGGCGATGACGGTGCCCTTGCTCAGTTGCAGCGCCGCGAGGATGTCCGCCTGGCCCATGATGATCTCGCCGCCGACATCGAATCGTGCCCCGCCCGCCGGCAGCACGCTGACCGCGGGTGCAAGTTCGGTCAGGCATTGGCGCACCTGCGCAGTGAGCAGGGTGTCGCCGGCGATATAGAGGCTGGGTTCTCCGGGTATCTGGATGAAGTAGCCATGACCATGGGCCATCAGGCGTCCGATCAGACCCTCGCCATGCAGGCAGGGGATCGCCTGGATGCTGCCATTGAAGAAGGCGCCGCCCGCGCGGTCAGGCAACACCTGCACATTCAGTCGGCGCTTGCGCAGGTAGTCCGCATCCTCCGCCATGCACAACACCGGAATGTCGCCAGCGCGCAG
>CBIHQF010000618.1:0-2659 GCA_966211665.1 uncultured Pseudomonas sp.
GCCCGGCGTCACGGTGAGAAGCGAAGCGGCTGCGATAAAGGCGAGCAAGAGCGGAAGGTCGATCATGAGTCAGTCATCCAGATTGTCGAAGGCAAGGGACCAATCATCTGCAGGGAACCCGGCGGCTCGGTGATCCATCCGAGTGGCGGCTGTCAGATATCGCCACGGCGAATCACCCGTTGCGTCAGGCTGGTGCGGTTGACTGCCAGTTCACCACTGACATCCGCGCCACGATAGACCATGGATGTTTCGTGGTGCACATAGTCGCCGTGACGCTGCGCGCTCAGCCAGTTGAACGAGCCTACACACAACAGCTCGTCGTCGGCCATGAGGATCTTGCTGTGCACTTTATGGACGATGCGCACCTCGACACTGCGAGCCCTGAGCGCGGCGATCGCATCCCGGAACTCAGCGATGCGTTGCGGATCACCTTTAGGCTGGGTGCGCTTGATGTCGGTATTGAAGCGTAGGTCGGTATACACGGTGACCTGAACGCCGCGCTGCACCGCGTGGCCCATCAGGTCCAGCGCACCACTTTGCTGCATCCATCGTTCGACCACCCAGGGCGTCACGATCTGTACCTGATGACGAGCCGTTTCCAGCGTCTGCTTCAAAAAGCCGTCGTGCTCCGCAACGTCATGCAGGTGGATCAGACCGGTACGGGGCGTCTGCAGGTCCTGCCTGGGCTGCTGCTCGAAGATCAGCTCGCTCGCTGAATCGGCGAACAGAAACTGAGCCAGCAGCCCACGCGGTTTGCCGCCCGGTTGCTGACTGAACAAATCCATGTCGCCGAACACCAGAAAGCTGTCCTTGGCGCGCGATACCGCCACGTTGAGCATGCTGTCCTTGCGGTCGATGAATTGGCCGTCGGCATGCTTGGAATAGACGGCGGAAAAGATCACCACCGGCCGCTCGGCCCCCTGGAAGGAATGAACGGTACCCACCGTCATTTCTCCATCACCCTTTCCGGTGCTGATGCCCAACGCCGCACACGCCTGGGTGATCGCCTGCGTCTGCGCACCGAATGGCGTGATCACGCCAACGATTTCCCACAGTTCCTTTCCATAGCGTTGTCTCAGATCGGCTTCGTTCGCCTTGAGCCACGCGGCGATCGTCTGCGCCTCCAGCAGGTTATGGCGACTGCCGCCGTGGCTTTGCTGGCAGATGCCGTCGATGTGCAGATAGCCAAGCCCAGGCAGGCCGCCTTCCGGTTTCGGGCCCCGGCGCGGTTGCAGCTTGCCCTTGTAGCAAAGGGCGTTGCAGTACTCGATGATCGGGTCGTAACAGCGGCGGTGCTCGTACAGATACATGCCCCGCGCAAGATCGGGATCGTAGTGATAGCGGCTGGTCGCCTGGGCGATCGCCATGACGCTGCCATTGGCGGCACTGCGCCCGCCCTCGCAGAACGCGGCGTAATCGTCGTCCACATTGTCGCGCCCCAGCAAACCCGCGCTGATGAGGTTGCCGATATCGACCGCTGTCGGGATCGACCAGATCGGCTCGATCTGCTGGGTATCGCCGATCACCAACGCCTGCCGGGCAAGCGCGAACGAGGGCGCAGCCACCTCGGGCAGGACCTGCCCGGCCTCATCGACGATCAGCAGATCGATGAAGTCGAGCGCGTAGGCGTCGACGAAGCCGTTGCCATCATGCCGTTTGCAGCGCAACTCCTTCGGCAGCATGAAGAACGTGGCAACCAGGCAGGGTGTGAGCTTCATCCAGCGGCGCCAGTTCTGCTCCAGGGTCTTGCGACCGGTCTTGCTGCGGCTTTTGATAATTTCGGGCAGGTTTTCGGCGACCTCCATCAGCCAGCGCCCTTCCCAGTAATGGGTGGTCAGCAGGAATATTTCGAAGCGCAGGGTCGTGTCCGCCCAGCTGTCGCAATCGTAGAGGGTGATTTCAGCGGCGGTCTTGTCCACGGGGGTCGGCAATACAGCTATCGCGCTCTGCCAGTTAGCCAGCTGGCGCTGTTCAGCCAGCTGCAGTTGCTGCGCCTGCTGCAATTGCGCTTCGGCCGTTTTCTGCGCCTTGCTGGCTTGCGCCACAGCGGCGGTCAGCCTCGCCTCGATTTCTCCCACGCTGGCAGCACTCTGCAGATCGGACGCGGTTTCGTCGAACTGCAGTTTCGCCAGACGCAGCCGTTTGCCGGCAACCGGGCCAAACCAGCCGAACAAGGTGTAGAGCAGCGGCTCATGGGCGAGGTAATGCTTGAAACGCGTCAGCAGCGCCTGGGCATCAGCCAGTTGCTCGGCACAGCTGCGCTGCTGTGCGTCGAGCTGCGCGATAGCGGCCTTGGGCTCTTCACCCAGCAACGTCCGAATCGCATCGCGCGCCTCGACCAACCTGGCCCAGGCCTGTTCGATATTCGCGAGCTGTTGCTGGCGGCCGCGGATCGCATCGCGCAGGCGCTCGACCGTGTCCGCAACGCCTGGGCTCTGCATATCCGGGAAGGCATCGGCGGCGTGCGCGAGATAAGCCTGCTGCGCCTTGTCCAGGTAGTCCTGCGACTCGAGCCCGGTGAAAAAGCTCCGGGTCTGGTAGGTGCGGGACATTTCCGCTTCCGCCGACGCCTTGGGAAAGTACGCGCCAAAGCTTTTGATATCCAGCAACCAACGGCCTGCGAACGGACCGCTGCCTGCAGAGAAATCCTTGCCGAACG
>CBIHQF010000619.1:0-2658 GCA_966211665.1 uncultured Pseudomonas sp.
TGGACGCCTCGGTGCCCTGATCGCGCTGTACGAGCACAAGGTATTCGCCCAGAGCGTGATCTGGGGCATCAACGCCTTCGACCAATGGGGCGTGGAACTGGGCAAGGCACTCGGCCAGGGCGTGTATTCGCGGATGGTCGGCAGCGAGAGAGGCGCTGCCGAGGATGGCTCGACCCAGGGGTTGATCGAGTTCTTTCGCGGCCGTCATCGCGGCTGATGGGATGTCACTGTCTTCCACGTTGCCGGCTCAGCTCGATACGGCAGCGCTGGCGACACTGCTCAGAGTTTGCTTGGTGGAGCGTTAGCTGGAACTAATCGTTTATCCACACAGCCAACAGTGCGCGACCGAAGTTGATTGGAGGGCGTGTGGACTTTATTGATTTGCTGCAATGGCCGGCGATGCTGGCGACCGTGATCGCCGCCTGGTTGATCGCTTCACTGAATTTACGTCGACGTACTATTGGCTTCTGGTGTTTCATCCTGAGCAATGTGCTCTGGAGCATCTGGGGCTGGTATGCCGGCGCCTGGGCCTTGATCGTGCTGCAGGTGTGCCTGGCCGCCTTGAATATTCGCGGGGTGAAGAAAAATCACCCCGAATCCCAATAGCTTTCAGCCGCCTGTTAGACCGCCTCGCGCGACTCGTCCAAATGCAGCTCCACGCCCAATTGGCGCGACAGGCAGGGCCAACGCTTCCAGGCGGCTTCGGTTTGCGGGTCCTGCAAGCGCTCGCGATAGGCCGCGACCGAATCCTGGGCGAAGCTGGCGTCGTCGAGCATGCCGTCCACGGCATGGTGCACGGCTTCGTCCAACTGATTGGCGAAGGGCTCGCCGATCAGTTGGTGGGCGATCAGGTTGGCCACGGTGGTATCCAGCGGAATCAACGGCCGACCGAGATGGGCGATGTAACGGTCGTTGATTTCCTCCACCAGGCGGTGCGCCAGGTAGGCTTCGTCGAGCAGACCGTCGAGGCCTTCATGCCCGGCCATCAATGACGGCGGCTGCAAAAAGAATTGTTCGGCCACCTTCAATACCGGTTTGATGCAGGCCTCTATGCCGGCTTCGTGGGCGACCTGATTGGCTGCTTCCAGAACCTCCGGAACCTGCTCGATATAGGCCACGATAAACCGCTTCAGCACGCCGAGGGCATCGCTGCCCGGTATGCGGATGGACGGATGCAGGCGTTCGAGGTGGGCTTCGAGTTGGCGTTTCAGATCACCGCTGCTGGCGTCGTGCAGGTGAGCGCGCTGGATCAGTTCATGCAAAGCGGAGGTGTTCATGACGGCTCCTGATATGAGGGCATGGGCGAGAACCTTAGCTGGCTTAACGCCAGCCCTAAGACTCTATTGTCATAATTAATTCATGGTTATGCAGTGTCGCTATAAACAGTTCTAAGACCTTTCTTCACCCCGCATCGTTCGCGGCCTTTAGCGCAGGCGTTGCATGGCTTTGCTCATTTCCATTTTTGCGTTGCCAGCTGAAACTCCCCGTCTATACTCGAACTCGAAAGGCAGTACCTGATTAACACCGGATGCGCCTCGGCATGGATAAGTTTGGACACTTGCCAGCTTTCACAGATGTTGAAAAACCTAGCGTTTTCAATGCCTGCTCAAGTAGTCGAACCCCAAGTCGCTGGCATGTCCGGCGGGATAACAAGAATCATAAGGGGAACCCGCAATGACGCGACATCCACGAGTTTGGATGGGCCTCCTGCTGTGGTTGGCATTCAGCTCGGCGCATGCCAGTTGGACCGTCAACATGGCGCCCGGTGTAACCGAGGTCAGCCGCTCAGTTTTCGACTTGCACATGACGATCTTCTGGATCTGCGTCGTTATCGGCGTACTGGTATTCGGTGTCATGTTCTGGTCGATGCTCGTCCACCGCCGCTCTACCGGCCAGCAACCCGCACATTTCCATGAAAGCACCACGGTCGAGATTCTCTGGACGGTGGTACCGCTGGCGATTCTGGTGGGCATGGCCGTTCCGGCGACGAAAACCCTGATCGAGATCTACGACAACACGGAATCCGAACTGGATATCCAGGTCACCGGCTACCAGTGGAAATGGCATTACAAATACCTGGGCCAGGATGTCGAGTTCTTCAGCAACCTGACCACGCCCAAAGCCCAGATCAACAATCAGGCCGACAAAGGCGAAAACTACCTGCTCGAAGTCGATGAGCCGCTGGTGGTGCCGGCGGGCACCAAGGTGCGCTTCCTGATCACTTCGGCCGATGTCATCCATTCCTGGTGGGTGCCGGCGTTGGCGGTGAAGAAGGACGCCATTCCCGGCTTCGTCAACGAGTCCTGGACGCGTGTCGACGAGCCCGGCATTTATCGCGGGCAATGCACCGAGCTGTGCGGCAAGGATCACGGCTTCATGCCGGTGGTGGTCGAGGTCAAATCCAAGGAGGACTACGCCTCCTGGCTGGCGGAGCGCAAGCAACAGGCCGCCGCCGAGAAGGAGCTGACCAGCAAGGAGTGGACCATGGACGAGTTGATGGCGCGGGGCGAAAAGGCCTACAACACCTCCTGCGCCGCCTGCCACCAGCCCACCGGCGAAGGGCTGCCACCGATGTTCCCGGCACTCAAGGGCTCCGCCATCGCCACCGGCCCGGCAGCGGACCATATCAATATCGTGGTCAACGGCAAGCCGGGCACC
>CBIHQF010000620.1:0-2657 GCA_966211665.1 uncultured Pseudomonas sp.
CTTGAACAACAACGGTCAACTGGATGAAGGGGAACCCTTGCTCCGGCAGGAGGCGGCGCTAGCTGCAAATATCATCGCCAAGGGCAACACCCCGGTCAGGCGCTATGTACGCTACACCTCGCTCGGCAATGCCAAGCAACTAGGAGGTGCGTTTCAGGCGGGAACACTAACGCTATGCAGCGCTTCAGGGGAGCAGGCCGTTAGGCGTTTGATTCTTAGCGCCAGCGGCAGGTTACGTCGGGAAAGGGGTGAGCCAGGGCCGTGTTGAGGCCCTGCGAATGTGCGACTCAGAGCTGCTGGGCGCGCAATTCTTTGGGCATCGAGAAGGTCACATTCTCCGGCCGCCCTTCCAGCTCGCTTTCCGCTGTTACCCCCCAGGACTTGAGCTGGTTGACCACCCCACGCACCAGCACTTCAGGCGCCGAGGCGCCGGCGGTGATGCCGATACCGGCAACGCCTTCGAACCACTCCCGCTTGAGATCTTCCGCCCCGTCGATCAGGTAGGCGGGGGTGCCCATGCGTTCGGCGAGTTCGCGCAGGCGGTTGGAGTTGGAGCTGTTGGGGCTGCCGACGACTAGCAGTACGTCGCACTCGGCGGCCAGTTGCTTGACCGCATCCTGGCGGTTCTGGGTGGCGTAGCAGATGTCGTCCTTGCGCGGGCCGCCGATGCTCGGGAATTTGCCGCGCAACGCGTCTATGACTTTGCTGGTGTCGTCCATCGACAGGGTGGTCTGGGTGACGAAGGCCAGGGCATCAGGGTTGCGCACCTGTAGGCGCTCGACGTCGGCTTCGTCTTCGACCAGGTAGATGGCGCCGCCATTACTGGCGTCGTACTGGCCCATGGTGCCTTCGACTTCCGGGTGGCCGGCGTGACCGATCAGGATGCACTCGCGGCCTTCGCGACTGTAGCGCACCACTTCCATATGCACCTTGGTCACCAGCGGGCAGGTCGCGTCGAAAACCTTCAGACCGCGCTGCTCGGCTTCGTTGCGCACAGCCTGAGAGACGCCGTGGGCGCTGAAGATAACGATGACATCGTCCGGAATCTGGTCCAGCTCTTCGACGAACACAGCACCTCGGGCGCGCAGATCCTCGACCACGAATTTGTTGTGCACCACTTCATGGCGCACGTAGATCGGCGGGCCGAAGACTTCCAGGGCACGGTTGACGATCTCGATGGCGCGGTCGACACCGGCGCAGAAGCCACGGGGATTGGCGAGTTTTATATACATGGTGGTTCTCTCGGCGCGCGCAGCAAGAAGTGGACAGTGTTACGTGGGTAGGCCAAGGACTCGGGCAGGATCGCCAGCAAGCTGGCTCCTACGAAAATCTAGACCGCCTTGACCTCGATAATTTCCACATCGAAGCTCAGCGCCTTGCCGGCCAACGGGTGGTTGAAGTCGATGGTGACCTGACTGTCGTCGAACGACTTGACCACGCCCGGCAGTTCGGCGTTCGCGGCGTCATTGAAGATCACCAGCAAGCCCTCGGATAGCTCCATATCCTGGAACTGACTGCGCGGCATCACTTGCACGTTCTGCGGGTTGCCCTGACCGAAGCCCTGTTCGGGGCCGATCGGCAAGCTGCGCTTATCGCCGGCTTTGAGGCCGTAAATGGCCTGTTCGAAACCCGGCAGCAGGTTACCGTCGCCGACCTTGAACGTAGCCGGTTGTTTATCGAAGGTACTGTCCACCACATCGCCGTTTTCCAGCTTGAGGGCGAAGTGCAGGGTAACTTCCTTGTCCGGGCCGATACGCTGCTCTTGAGTTAGAGGGTCAGTCATGCGCGGGTTCTCCGGATTTCTCGCTTTTGAACATATCCAGCGCCAGCAGTATGGCGCCGACGGTAATGGCGCTGTCGGCGATATTGAACGCCGGGAAGTACCAACGATGCTGCCAGTGCAGCAGGATGAAGTCGACCACATGGCCGAACACTACGCGGTCCAACAGGTTGCCCACGGCTCCGCCGAGCACCAGCGCCAGAGCCAGCGCCAGCCAGGTTTCGCCGGGCTTGAGGCGCTTGAGCCAGACCACCAGCACCGCACTGACCACCAGCGCGATAACCGCGAAGAACCAGCGCTGCCAGCCCGATTCGCCAGCGAGGAAGCTGAAAGCGGCGCCCTTGTTGTAGGCCAGGGTCCAGCTGAAGTAATCGGGGATCACCACGATCTGCTGGTACATGCTCAGGTTGTTGTCGAAATAGAACTTGCTCGCCTGATCGATCACGAACACCAACAGGCTTAGCCAGAGCCAGGGCAGCTTACCGAAACGGACGCTCATGCCTTGCCCTCTATCTGTAGGAGCCAGCGGCCCTCACCCCCGGCCCCTCTGCCGGAGGGAGAGGGGCGAAAATCATCACGCATAGTGGCGAACCTCGCCGGCGCCTTCGATGTTTTCCACGCAGCGCCCGCAGATTTCCGGGTGCGCCGGGTTTACCCCGACGTCCTCGCGGTGGTGCCAGCAACGGGCGCATTTGGCATGGCCGGACTTGACGATTTTCAGCTTCAGTCCCGGTACTTCGGTGCTCACGGCATCGGCCGGCGCATCGGCCAGCGGCGCCAGCGTGGCGGTGGAGGTGATCAGCACGAAACGCAACTCGTTACCGAGCTTGCTCAGGTCGGCGCGCAAGGCATCTTCGCCATAGAGGGTGACTTCGGC
>CBIHQF010000621.1:0-2644 GCA_966211665.1 uncultured Pseudomonas sp.
GGCTCAGAAGGCCGGTTTTCTAGGGTTTCAGGTCGTTTCGGTACGTCCTGAGAAATTTGCTTGGTGCCCCGGGGGAGACTCGAACTCCCACTTCTTTCGAAAACGGATTTTGAATCCGCCGCGTCTACCGGTTCCGCCACCGGGGCACAATGGCGGCGCAGTATAGGGATGCCTTTGCGGTTGGTCAATCCACTTGCGTGGTCAGATTGCATGATTTCCGGTAAGCTTTGCCGCCCTGCAAGACGACCCCTCCTAAACCATGCGCGTTGCCGACTTTTACTTCGAGCTGCCTGACGCTCTTATCGCCCGTCATCCCCTCGCCGAGCGTCGTGCCAGCCGTTTGCTGGTGCTCGACGGCCCCACTGGCGAGCTGGCCCATCGTCAATTCGGCGATCTGCTGGAATATCTGCGCCCTGGCGATTTGATGGTGTTCAACAATACCCGGGTGATTCCTGCGCGGCTGTTCGGGCAGAAGGCTTCCGGCGGCAAGCTGGAAGTACTGGTCGAGCGCGTACTGGATAGCCATCGGGTATTGGCCCATGTGCGTTCGAGTAAATCGCCCAAGCCCGGCTCGACGATTCTGATCGACGGTGGCGGCGAAGCCGAGATGCTGGCTCGTCACGATGCGTTGTTCGAGCTGCGCTTTGCCGAAGAAGTGTTGCCTCTGCTGGAGCGAGCCGGCCATATGCCGTTGCCGCCCTATATCGACCGGCCGGACGAAGCCGCCGACCGCGAGCGCTATCAGACCGTATATGCCGAACGCGCCGGCGCCGTGGCAGCGCCGACCGCGGGGCTGCATTTCGATCAGGCGTTGCTCGCGGCCATCGCCGAAAAGGGCGTCGAGCGCGCTTTCGTTACCCTGCATGTAGGCGCCGGCACCTTTCAGCCGGTGCGGGTCGAGCGTATCGAAGATCACCTCATGCATAGCGAGTGGCTGGAGGTCGGCCAGGATGTGGTCGATGCGGTCGCCGCTTGCCGGGCCCGTGGCGGGCGGGTGATCGCGGTGGGCACTACCAGTGTGCGCTCGCTGGAAAGCGCGGCGCGCGATGGCGAGCTGAAAGCCTTCAGCGGCGACACCGATATCTTCATTTACCCGGGCCGGCCGCTGCATGTGGTCGATGCCCTGGTGACCAATTTCCATTTGCCGGAATCGACCCTGCTGATGCTGGTGTCGGCGTTTGCCGGTTACCCCGAAACCATGGCGGCCTATAAAAGCGCGATCGCCGAGGGTTACCGCTTCTTCAGTTATGGCGATGCCATGTTTATTACCCGCCAGAGGATGTTGTATGAGCCGCACTTGCCGGATGTCGTTCGAATTATTGGCAACCGATGGCAAGGCGCGTCGTGGTCGCCTGACCTTCCCGCGCGGCGTGGTGGAAACCCCGGCATTTATGCCGGTGGGCACCTACGGTACGGTCAAGGGCATGTTGCCGCGCGATATCGAGGCGATTGGCGCGCAGATCATTCTCGGCAATACCTTCCACCTGTGGCTGCGCCCCGGCACCGAGGTGATCAAGCGCCATGGCGACCTGCACGATTTCATGCAGTGGCAGGGGCCGATCCTCACCGACTCTGGCGGTTTCCAGGTGTTCAGTCTGGGGGCTATGCGCAAGATCAAGGAGGAGGGCGTGTACTTCGCCTCGCCGGTGGATGGCGCCAAGGTGTTCATGGGGCCGGAAGAGTCGATGCAGGTGCAGCGCGACCTGGGTTCGGACATCGTGATGATCTTCGACGAATGCACGCCTTACCCGGCCGAGTTCGATGTGGCCAAGCGCTCGATGGAGTTGTCGCTGCGCTGGGCCAAGCGTTCCAAGGACGCCCATGGCGACAGCAGCGCGGCGCTGTTCGGCATCGTCCAGGGCGGCATGCACGAAGAGTTGCGCATGCGTTCGCTGGAAGGCTTGAACGAACTGGATTTCGATGGTTTGGCGATTGGTGGCTTGTCCGTCGGCGAGCCGAAAGAAGAAATGATCCGTGTGCTCGATTACCTGCCGGCCCAACTGCCGAGCGATAAACCGCGTTATTTGATGGGCGTGGGCAAGCCGGAGGATCTGGTCGAGGGTGTGCGCCGTGGCGTGGACATGTTCGATTGCGTGATGCCGACCCGCAATGCGCGCAATGGCCATTTATTCGTCGATACCGGCGTGCTGAAAATCCGCAATGCCTTCCACAAACACGACGATTCGCCGCTGGATCCGACCTGCGACTGTTACACCTGCAAACACTTCTCCCGGGCCTACCTGCATCATCTGGATAAATGCGGCGAGATGCTCGGCAGCATGCTCAATACAATCCACAACTTACGTCACTATCAGCGCCTGATGGCTGGTTTGCGCGAGGCTATTCAACAAGGTACATTGGCCGCCTTTGTCGATGCCTTCTACGCCAAGCGCGGCCTACCGGTCCCGCCGCTCGATTGATAATCAACGCTTAAGATTTCTGAATAGGAGTGTTACATGAGCTTTTTGATCCCCGCCGCATACGCCGATGCAGCCGCCCCGGCCGCAGGCCCTGCCGGCACCGGTTTCGAGTGGGTGTTTCTGGTCGGCTTCCTGGTCATTTTCTATCTGATGATCTGGCGTCCCCAGGCCAAGCGTGCCAAAGAACACAAGAACCTGATCGGCGGCCTGCCGAAGGGCGACGA
>CBIHQF010000622.1:0-2642 GCA_966211665.1 uncultured Pseudomonas sp.
AAAGCATCGCGGCTGAAGCGGGGTGCCGCCCAGCGGAGCGCCGCCCGGCCCCTCCTACGGACTGCGACAAATGATTCCTGTCGCGACACTAGGTTTCATCAAATTAGGTGCCGGCTGCTGTGATCAGAAGCGGATCGCCAGCGAGCTGGCTCCTACAGCTTTTAGTCCGGCGCTATTCTGAGTTTCTTCACACCTTTGCAAAGAGCGGCGCGCTATGGATTTCCTTCCCCTGTTCCATAAATTGCAGGACCGCCTGGTGCTGGTGGTCGGCGGTGGCGAAGTGGCGTTGCGCAAGGCGCGCTTGCTCGCCGATGCCGGGGCGCGGCTGCGTGTCGTCGCTCCCGAAGTTCGGGCCGAACTGCAGAGTCTGGCCGGCGAGGGCGGTTTTTTCCTGCGCGGTTATCAGTCGGACGATTTGCAAGGCGTGGTGCTGGTCATCGCCGCCACCGACGATGAACCGCTCAACGCGCAAATATCCGCCCAGGCCCAGGCGCTGGGCATTCCGGTCAATGTGGTGGATGCCCCCAAGCTGTGCAGCGTGATCTTTCCGGCCATAGTCGACCGTTCGCCCTTGATAGTCGCGGTCACCAGCGGCGGCGATGCGCCTGTGTTGGCGCGGTTGATCAGGGCCAAGATCGAGACCTGGATTCCCGCGACCTACGGCCAGTTGGCCGGCCTGGCCAAACGTTTTCGTGCCCAGGTCAAAGGCTTGTTTCCCGATGTGCAACAGCGCCGGGTGTTCTGGGAGGACGTGTTCCAGGGGCAGATCGCCGAAAGCGTGTTCGCCGGCAAACTGCAGGAAGGCGAGCGCCTGCTGGAAGCGAAAATCGCCGGTGCCTCAGCCCAGACCTTGGGTGAGGTGTATCTGGTCGGCGCCGGGCCGGGCGATCCGGATTTGCTGACGTTCCGCGCCTTGCGCTTGATGCAGCAGGCCGATGTGGTACTCTACGACCGCCTGGTCGCGCCGGCGATCATCGAGCTGTGCCGCCGAGATGCCGAGCGCATCTATGTCGGCAAGCAACGCGCCGAACATGCATTGCCCCAGGAGCAGATCAACCAGCGCCTGGTCAGCCTGGCCAAAGAGGGTAAGCGGGTATTGCGCCTGAAGGGCGGCGACCCCTTTATCTTCGGACGTGGCGGCGAGGAAATCGAAGAACTGGCGGCCCATGGCATTCCCTTTCAGGTCGTACCCGGTATCACCGCGGCGAGCGGTTGCGCGGCCTATGCCGGTATTCCGCTGACCCATCGCGACCATGCACAGTCGGTGCGTTTCGTCACCGGCCATCTCAAGGATGGCAGTTGCGATCTACCTTGGGCCGAGCTGGCGGCCCCGAGTCAGACCCTGGTGTTCTATATGGGGCTGGTGGGCTTGCCACTGATTTGTCAGCAATTGGTCGCCCATGGCCGCAGCGCCGCTACCCCGGCCGCCCTGATCCAGCAAGGCACCACGCAAAATCAGCGGGTGTTTACCGGCACCCTGGCCGACCTGCCGCAATTGGTGGCTGAGCATCAAGTGCATGCGCCGACCCTGGTGATAGTCGGAGAAGTCGTGCAACTGCGCGATAAGCTCGCCTGGTTCGAAGGCGCGCAAGCACAGCGCTAGATCATCATTCGGCCAGCGCTTGGCTGCATACGCTTGGTTGTTAGCCGCCGAAGATGCCGGCGCCCGGCAACCGCGCCCGATCATGCGCGCGGGAAAAGTTCAACGCTGGGCCGCGTGGGACTATGCCGGTCGGGTTGATGGTACGGTGGCTGGCGTAATAGTGGTTTTTGATGTGTTCGAAATTTACCGTGTCCGCCACGCCGGGCCACTGGTACAGCTCGCGCAGCCAGTTGGATAGATTCCGATAATCTTCGATGCGCCGCAGGTTGCATTTGAAGTGCCCGTAATACACAGCATCGAAGCGGATCAGGCTGGTGAACAGGCGCCAGTCCGCCTCGGTCAGGTATTCGCCTGTCAGATAACGGCGGGTATTGAGCAATTCTTCGAGCGTATCCAGCTCATCGAAGAGTTCGACGAACGCTTCCTCGTAAGCCGCCTGGGTGGTGGCGAACCCCGCGCGGTAGACGCCGTTATTCACCGCCGGATAAATACGCTGATTGAGCCTGTCGATTTCGTCGCGCAAGGCTTCGGGGTAGAGATCCAGGGTATTGCCGCTCAGTCCGTCGAAAGCCGAGTTGAACATGCGGATGATTTCCGCCGATTCGTTGCTGACGATGCGTTGGCGTTGTTTATCCCACAGCAGCGGTACGGTAACGCGCCCGGTATAGTTCGGATCGTCGCGGGTGTAGCGTTGATGCAGGAAAGTGAAGGCGTCCAGCGCGTCGCCGCTGGAGCCATGGACGGGGTCGAAGGTCCAGCCGTCTTCGCCCATCAACCAGCTCACCACCGAGACGCCGATCAGACTTTGCAGGTTTTTCAACTGACGCAGGATCAGGGTGCGATGCGCCCAGGGACAGGCAAGGGAGACATACAGGTGGTAGCGATCCGCCTGCGCCTCGAAGCCGCCTTCGCCGCTTGGTCCGGGCGAGCCGTCGGCGGTAATCCAGTTGCGCCGCTGGGCTTTTTCGCGTTGGAAACGCCCGTCCTTGGCGGTGTCGTACCACTGGTCGCGCCAGTGCCCTCCGACCAGCAAACCCAT
>CBIHQF010000623.1:0-2635 GCA_966211665.1 uncultured Pseudomonas sp.
TTCAGGCACAGGCTGGCCGCGTCTATGGTCACGTTGGGCCGCGACTCGTAAATGATGCCGATCACGCCCAGGGGCACGCGCATCTTGCCGACCTGAATACCCGACGGACGGTAGCTCATATCGCGGATAGCACCGACCGGATCGGGCAGGCTGGCGACCTGGCGCAAGCCTTCGATCATGCCGTCGACACGCGCCGGAGTCAGGGCCAGGCGGTCGAGCAGCGCGGCGTCCAAACCGTTCGCCCGGCCGGCGGCCAGGTCCAGTTCGTTGGCCGCGCTCAGTTCGCCACGGGCGCTATCCAGAGCGGCGGCGGCGGCCAGCAAGGCCTGGTTTTTCTGCGCGGTGCTGGCACCGGCGATCACACGCGAAGCCTGGCGGGCGGCTTGCCCCAGGCGGGTCATATAGTCGAGCACGGACTCAGTCATGGTCTACCAAGGTCTGGCGGCTGGAAAAAGTCGCTGAGTATAGCCGGCGCGCGACCCTACGCCCAGCGGTGCCGGGCGGATGGTAACCAAGGTTTTTTTCGGTCGGCCAACGCAGCCGCTCCCGCTGAAACCTCTACCGGGGCATTGAGCTACTGTTTCTATGAGCGACCGGGCCGGCACCCCGACCTAAAGTTGCTCCACGATCTGCCGATTCCAGAGAACAAGCCACCTGAAGTGGCGAGGAGTTACCGTGCAGCTGTTCCTATCCTGGAAACAAAAATTTCGCCTGCTGATCGCCATCACCCTGCTCAGCCTGGCAGCGATGACGGCTTCGTCCTATTGGGCGGGCCAACGACTGAACGACGCCCAGCACGCGCGGGAAAACGCCACGGCCTATTCCGCCGCCGCCATCACCTTGATGAACCACTGGCTGAAGCTCGGCGCTGCGCGAAAAACCCTCACCCCGGAGACCGAGGCGGACTTTCAAAGCGGCTTGGGCGCATTGCAGGAGCGTTCGCAACGTTTCACCGCCCAGGCGCAAGGCGTGGGAGATAAGGCGATCGAGCAAAGCGCCGCGCAGATCGACCAACTGATCCAGGACGAAATCGCCCTGGAGAAAAAATGGCTGGAGTTGTCGCGGCAGCTCGGCCTCACCCCCTTTCACGGCCAACGCGCCAGCCTGGCGGCCAGCTCGACGGAACTGGAGGCCATCAACCTGGGTTTGATCCGCGACTACATCGCCGCGGCCGTGAGCAACCAGCGCGATTACCTCGCCACCTTCAATGTCGCCTTCGCGCAAAAGGTGCATGCCGCCATCAAGGAGATGGACGCCAAGATCGAAGAACTGGATTGGCGGGAAAACAAGGTCGGCCAGGCGGTGGCGACTTTCGCCCAGGAATTCGCCAAAACCGATGCGTTGATCCTGCAGGTCTACGAGATCGAGCAACAACTCGAGCGCCTGGGCCAGCAAATCGAACAGCGTATCGACGAGCAGAACCTGATGCTCGAAGAGGGCATTCTCGTCAGTACCGCGCAACAGGCCGAGCAAGCGCGCAGCACGGCGAGGTGGATGATGGGCTTGACCTTCGTCGGCGTCTCGCTGTTCATGCTGATCACCCTGAGCCAGGCGTCGCGCACGCTGATGGCGCAATTGCACGACGTGATCGAGCTGCTCTCCAAGGTCGCCACCGGCAACCTCACCGCCAAACTGGCGATAGGCCGCAACCCCAACGACGAGTTCAACCAACTCGGCGCCGCGTCCAACCAGATGACCGATGGCATCGCCAATGTGATTCGCCAGGTCGTCGACGGCAATCATCATCTGACCGAGCTACACACCTACCTGTGCGAAGCGATGACGCGCATGGGCGAGAACAGCAATCAGGTGGAGATGCAGACCGAGCAGGCGGCCTCCGCCTCGCAGCAGATCTCGGCGACGGTCAACGAGATGGCGCGGCAGACCACCGAGGTCGGCAACTCCACGCAAACCGCCTGCAACTCCGCGCGCACCGGGGCCAAGGTGATCGGCGACAGCGTCGCCAGCATGCGCAACCTGTCGCAGCTGATCCAGACCACCCATGCCCAGGTCACCCTGCTCACCCAATCGAGCACCAAGGTCACCGGCATCATCGACGTGATCAACAGCCTGGCCGCACAGACCAACCTGCTCGCGCTGAATGCCGCCATCGAAGCGGCGCGCGCCGGCGAAGCGGGCCGCGGCTTTTCGGTGGTGGCCGACGAGGTGCGCTCCCTGGCGCAGAAAACCGTCACCGCCACCACCGATATCGCCAGCATCGTCGACGACCTGAGAAACCAGACCGAACGCATGGATCAACTGATGCTCAGCGGCCTGACGCTGGCCTCGGAAGGCGAGCGTCATGCCGGCGAGGCGGCCGTGGCGATCGACGACATCACCCAATCGATGGAACACCTGACCGCGGAAATGCATCAAGTGGTGGTCGCGATAGAGGAAATCTCCGCGACCACCGAAGACATCGCCCGGAAAATCGAGGACATCAACGTCCATACCGGCGAAACCAAAAGCCTGCGCCTGACCCTGGAGGAGCACACCAAGGGCCTGTCCGTGCAAGTCCAGGCGCTGAACCACAGCGCCGAGCAATTCCAGATCGATTGAGCCTCGATGCGCTTGTAGGTCCCATGTTTATTCGCAATGCCTGCGAACTCGTAGGGCGGGTGAAACCCGCCAGGGC
>CBIHQF010000624.1:0-2634 GCA_966211665.1 uncultured Pseudomonas sp.
GGCGCTCGGCCAACTCCACCTTGATCTTGTCCACCGCCTCCAGCAGCACTTCGCGCGGGGTGACGTAGTGGCTCTTGGGATAGAAGGTGAAGCGCGGCAGCTTGCGGATCACCTCGCCGGTCAAGGGGTCGAAGGCAGCCAGGCTTTCCACTTCGTCATCGAACAGCTCGATACGGATGGCTTCCAGGTCCGATTCCGCCGGGAAGATATCGATCACATCGCCGCGCACGCGGAAGGTGGCGCGGGCGAAGTCCATGTCGTTGCGGGTGTATTGCAGGTCGGCCAGACGGCGCAGCAACGCGCGCTGATCCATTTTGTCGCCGCGATCGACGTGCAACACCATCTTCAGATAGGACTCGGGGCTGCCCAGACCGTAGATGCAGGAAACCGTGGTGACGATGATAGCGTCGGGCCGCTCCAGCAGCGCCTTGGTCGCCGACAGGCGCATCTGCTCGATATGGTCGTTGATCGAGGCGTCCTTCTCGATAAAGGTATCGGACGACGGCACATAGGCTTCCGGCTGGTAGTAGTCGTAATAGGAAACGAAATACTCCACCGCGTTATTCGGGAAGAAGCTCTTGAACTCGCCGTACAGCTGCGCCGCCAGGGTCTTGTTCGGCGCCAGCACCAGGGTCGGCCGCTGCAATTTGGCGATCACATTGGCGATGCTGAAAGTCTTGCCGGAGCCGGTCACCCCAAGCAGGGTCTGGTGCGACAAGCCCGCCTCCAGCCCCTCGACCATCTGCCGAATCGCCTCCGGCTGATCGCCGGCCGGCTGAAAGCGCGTGACCAATTGGAACTCGGACATGACTAACCTCTAAGCAACTGTGACCCGGTCTGAAAGACTACGTCAAAACCAGTGAAAAGCGTGTGCCTGCTGTCGCAGCGCAAGCCCTGGGTCGTTATACTACCGGCCCACTTATGCAACCCCTAGCGCCAGTCGTAGCAAGGTGTTGCTCGCCATCCACCTCCCCTCTCAGAGCTGCCGCATCCATGAGTCTGTTCTCTGCCGTCGAAATGGCTCCACGCGATCCCATCCTGGGTCTCAATGAAGCATTCAACGCCGACCCCCGCCCGACCAAGGTCAACTTGGGCGTTGGTGTTTACACCAACGAAGAAGGACGCATTCCACTGATGCGTGCGGTCGCCGAGGCCGAGAACATTCTGACCGCGACCCACGCGCCACGCGGTTACCTGCCGATCGAAGGCATCGCCGCTTACGACAAAGCCGTGCAGACCCTGCTGTTCGGCGCCGACTCCAAGCTGATCAGCGAGGGCCGGGTCATCACCGCCCAGGCGATCGGCGGCACCGGCGCCCTGAAAATCGGCGCGGACTTCCTCAAGCGCCTGCTGCCCGACGCCCAGGTCGCGATCAGCGACCCGAGCTGGGAAAACCACCGCGCATTGTTCGAGTCCGCCGGTTTCCCGGTGAGCAACTACCGCTACTACGACGCCTTCAGCAACGGCGTGAACCGTGGCGGCCTGCTCGAAGACCTGAGAAACCTGCCTGCACGCTCGATCGTCGTGTTGCACGCCTGCTGCCACAACCCGACCGGCGTCGACCTGGGCATGGACGACTGGCAAGCCGTGCTCGAAATCCTGCGCGAGCGTGAGCATGTGCCCTTCCTCGACATCGCCTACCAGGGCTTTGGCGACGGCATCGAAGAAGACGCCGCCGCGGTGCGCCTGTTCGCCGAATCCGACCTGACCTTCTTCGTCTCCAGCTCCTTCTCCAAATCCTTCTCGCTGTACGGCGAGCGGGTCGGCGCGCTATCGATCGTCACCGGCTCGAAGGACGAGACCAGCCGGGTGCTGTCGCAGGTCAAGCGAGTGATCCGCACCAACTATTCCAACCCGCCGACCCACGGCGCCAGTGTGGTCGCGAGCATTCTCAACTCACCTGAATTGCGCGCCATGTGGGAAGCCGAGCTGGGCGAAATGCGCGAGCGCATTCGCGGCATGCGCATGGCCATGGTCGAGCAGCTTGCAAAACTCGGCGCCAAGCGCGACTTCAGTTTCGTCGCCGAACAGCGCGGCATGTTCTCCTACTCCGGTTTGACCACCGAGCAGGTTGACCGTTTGAAGAACGAATTCGGCATCTACGCGGTCGGCACCGGACGCATCTGCGTCGCAGCATTGAACCAGCGCAATCTGCCGGTCGTCACCCAGGCGATCGCGCAAGTCCTCTGATAGCGCCAGGGGAAGTCTCGATACTTGACTTCCCCTTTCCAATCAGTAGGATACGCCTCGTTGTTCCGCGATAGCTCAGTCGGTAGAGCAAATGACTGTTAATCATTGGGTCCCTGGTTCGAGTCCAGGTCGCGGAGCCAAATTCAAAAGCCTCGGTTTATACCGGGGCTTTTTTGTATCCGCCGGACTCTCACCGGGACTGCGTCCCAGGTTATTCGCTGCGCTCACCCCTTCGGGGCCGCTGCTTCGCGCGTTCGGCTTCGCCGTCGAGTCCAGGTCGCGGAGCCAAATTCAAGAAACCCAGCTATCCAGCTGGGTTTTTTATTGGCTAATGTCCCAAGACCGTATTGCAGGCGGCTTTTGTAGGGTGGGTTAGTGGCGCGGAACCGGGATGGCGAAGCAACTGCAATATCTGTGCGCCACGTAACCCACCAAGCGGTCTTC
>CBIHQF010000625.1:0-2634 GCA_966211665.1 uncultured Pseudomonas sp.
GGAGTGTGCGGCGCTGAGCTGGCGCGAACGAATCGAACGACTCGAAGATGAGTATCACTGCTAGTGATGGTTTACGGGGTTGTATCGATAATCACGGATGTGAACAAAGTTCGGGTAGATCCTATGTTCATGCGCAAGGTCTACAGTTTCGTAGGGTGGACATGACGAAGGCTTGTCCGCCCTACCAATCCGAGAGCGTTGGCATGGGAATCGTAGGTCGGGTTAGCGGCGACTGTCAGGGTTCAAGCAGCGACATCGCCATTGGCCGCCGCGTAACCCGACAAGATCTCCCTGTATCGATGGATCTGCTGGGTTGCGCTTACAAACTATCCGGATCGCCGCAGAACATCTGGATCCGCGAGCGCAGCCAGCGTTCGGCGGGGTCGTTGTCCTGGGCGCCGCGCCAGGCCATGTGCAACTCGAAGGTCTGCGTTTCCAGCGGCGGGTCCTCGGCGCGCAAACCGCCTGCGGCGGTCAGGGCGGCGGCGGTGTAATCGGGCACCGTGGCGATGATATTGGTGCCGCTGAGTAGCGTGCTCAGGCCGTTGAATTGCGGTACCGCGAGCACCACGCGGCGGCTGCGTCCGAGCTTTTCCAGGGCCTCGTCGATAAAGCCGCTGAGATCGCCGGCGAACGACACCAGGGCATGGGGCCGTGCGCAATAATCGTCCAGGCTCAGTGGGCCGGGCACCGAGTCCGCACGCAGCAGCTTTGCACTGCTGCGCCGCAGCACCTTGCGCTTGGCGTTGGCCGGCAACTCCTGGGTGTAACTGACGCCCACCGATATCTCGCCGGAGGCCAGCAACGAGGGCATCAACAGGTAGTTGGTGCGGCGGATCACCAGCACCACGCCCGGCGCTTCGGCGCGCAGACGTTTGATCAATGGCGGCAGCAAACCGAACTCGACATCGTCGGACAGGCCGATCCGGAACACCGCATTGCTGGTCGCCGGATCGAAGTCGGCGGCGCGGCTGACCGCGGTGGAAATCGAATCCAGGGCCGGCGAGAGCAGGCCGGCGATTTCCTGGGCGCGGGCGGTGGGTTCCATGCTGCGTCCGGTACGCACGAACAGCGGGTCGTCGAACAGGCTGCGCAGGCGGGCGAGGGCGGCGCTGATCGCCGGCTGACCGAGAAACAGCTTTTCCGCCGCGCGCGTCACGCTGCGCTCGTGCATCAAGGTCTCGAAGACGATCAACAGGTTGAGATCGACTCGGCGGAGATCGTTGCGGTTCATCCGGGGTCCATTTTGGAGTGGCTGCGCTTGTGTGCGTTCTTCAGGCTAATGCCGAACGCTACTGACAGGCAATATGCTGACAGAAATCGACATAAGCGCCTGAATCATCATCGACAGGCATGGTGAATATCACTTCGGTGCTGTGGCAATGCTGACAAAGCCCGGATAAAGTCCGTGGCTATGAAAGGGCGGTGAAACGCAAATCGAGCGTTTCCGCGTTCCGAACAGGGCCAACCAACGAGGTTCGTTATGTCCCGCATCATCCGTTTCCATCAGTTCGGCGAGGCCGACGTTCTCAAGATCGAGGATCGTCCGAGCCCGACGCCCGCGGCTGGAGAAGTATTGATCGGCGTGGAAGCCATCGGCGTCAGTTGGTACGACGTACTCTGGCGGCAAAATCTGGGCAATACGCCCGCACAACTGCCCGCCGGCCTTGGTCATGAGCTGGCCGGCAAGGTGCTTGCGGTCGGCGATGGCGTATCCGACCTCGCGGTCGGCGACCGGGTCGCCAGCTTTCCCGGACACACCGCCAACCGCTACCCGGCCTACGCCGAGCAAGTGGTGCTGCCGCGTCGTTCGCTTACCCGTTACGCCGAGTGCCTGACCCCGCAGCAGGCGTGCGTGCATTACCTGCCTTCGATGGTCGGCTGGTTCGGCTTCGTCGAACTGGCGCGCCTGCAACCCGGCGAAACCGTTCTGGTGACGGCCGCCAGCCGCTGTTGGGGCCCCTATATCGTGCAAATGGGCAAGGCCCTGGGCGCCCATGTGATCGCCGCCATCGAGCATGGAGAAGACAGCGATTTCCTCAAGCAATTGGGCGCCGACCAGATCATCCTCACTGAGGAGCAGGACCTGGTCAGCCGCGTCGCCAAGCTCACCGATGGGCGAGGGGTGGATGTGGTGATGGACGCGCTGGGCGGCCCGCAGATGTGCCTGTTGGGCGATGCGCTGGCACCGCGCGGACGTTTGATTCTATTCGACCTGCAAGGCGGCAACGAAACGCCGTTTCCGGCCTGCGCGGCGTTCCAGAAGAACATCCAGTTCTTCGTGCACTGCATCGGCAACTTCACCGGCAAGGAAGAACTCGGCATCCCGCAAGACGAGGCCGCGGTGGCCAAAGCGCTGCAAGGCATCAACCAACTGACCGCCGACGGTTTGCTACGGCCGCTGATCGACAGCGTATTCGGTTTCGACGAGGTGGTTGCCGCGCACCGCTATATGGAAACCTGCCCGAGCCGTGGTCGGGTGCTGTTGCAGGTCGAATCGGCGCCATAAGCCGAACTTCCCAACCCAGCGTTTATCGCCTGCGAGATCGTAGGGCGGACATGCCGAAGGCTTGTCAGCATTGGATCGCCCGCGGTGGACAAAGCACTCTTCGTAGCCCGTAAGCACGTAGCCTG
>CBIHQF010000626.1:0-2629 GCA_966211665.1 uncultured Pseudomonas sp.
GACATCCAATCGGTTGTCGGCTCCCACATAGGGGTAATGGCTAACGCGTACACCGGCGGCTTTGAAGATGCTTTCATGAATCGGCCAGGTCGGGTCGCTGAGCCAGATACCGCGGCCCGGCAGGCAGGCGCCGATAAAGTCCGCGGCCAAACGCAGCGCGCCGGTGCCGCCAGGGGTCTGGCTGGCGGCGGCGCGCTCGTCGAGCAGCGGGTTGTCCGCGCCCAGCACCAACTGCGCCAAGCGCGCGCAGAACAGCGCATCGCCATGACCGCCGATATAACTCTTGCTGGTTTGTCCGTCGACCAGGCGCTGTTCGGCCAGCTTGACCGCGCGCGGGATGGGCGTCAGGCCCTGGGCATCCTTGTACACGCCGACGCCCAGATCGAGCTTGGCCGGGTTGGGATCGCCGCGATAGGCGTCCATCAGGCCGAGAATCGGATCGCCGGGTACGCGTGCTATCCGCGTGAAATGACTCACTTGCGGCCCTCCGCGGTTTTCGCCACCTCATCGGTGCGAGCGGCCATGATGAAATCGTTGCGGTGCAGGCCTTTCATTTCATGGCTCCACCAGGTGACGGTGACCTTGCCCCATTCGGTGAGCAGGGCGGGGTGATGGCCGACTTCCTCGGCGATCGCGCCCACGGCATTGGTGAAAGCCAGGGCATGTTTGAAGGTGCGGAACAAGAAGACTTTTTCCAGCTCCATATGGCCGTCGCGGGTTTCGATGTTCCAGTCTGGAATTTCGCGGATCAGCTCGGCCAGTTCTTCATCGGATACTTTCGGCGCGTCGGCGCGGCAGGCTTCGCATTGGGCTTGGGCAAGGGTGCTCATGGGGTTCTCCTGAGATTATATGGATGGCGTAGGTTGGCGCTGAGCCTGCGAAGCCCAACAGGGAGTGCGTAGCGCTCCGCCCGACATTTTCACGCCTTGTATAACGCAGTGTCGGGCTTCGCCAAGCTCAGCCCAACCTACCGGCTACAAAGGCGTCAGGCCGCTTTCGGCGGAAACTTCGGCGCGTGCAGGCCCAGGCGCATGGCCTGTTGCACCATGCCCATGATGTCCTCGTGGGCCAGTTCGAACAGGCGCTTGAGCTCGGGCAGGACGAAGTACAGCGGCTGCAAAATATCGATGCGATAGGGCGTGCGCATCGCTTCGATGGCGTCGAATGCCTGATGCTCGGGTTCATTGGACAAGCAATACAGGGTTTCTTTCGGCGAAGAAAGGATGCCGCCGCCATAAATCCTGCGCCCGGCCGGGGTATCGACCAGGCCGAACTCGATGGTCAGCCAGTACAAGCGCGCCAGGTACACGCGCTCTTCCTTGCTCGCCTTGAGGCCGAGCTTGCCGTAGGTGTGGGTGAATTCGGCGAACCAGGGGTTGGTCAGCAGCGGGCAGTGGCCGAAGATCTCATGGAAGATGTCCGGCTCTTGCAGGTAGTCCAGCTCCTCGGGCGTGCGGATAAAGGTCGCCACCGGGAATTGCTGGCTGGCCAGCAGCTCGAAGAAGGTCTGGAAGGGGATCAGCGCCGGCACCCGCGCCACCCGCCAGCCGGTTGCCCGTTCCAGCACGTGGTTGATTTCACCGAGTTGCGGAATGCGCTCGTGGGGCAGGCCGAGCTGTTCGATGCCATCCAGATATTGCTGGCACGCGCGGCCTTCGATCACCTTCAGCTGCCGGGTGATCAGGGTGTTCCACACGCCGTGTTCGGCTTCGCTGTAGTGGATAAAGCCGTTCTCGTCGGGTTGCCGAGCCACATACTGGGTGTTCTTCATCGCCGCCTCCTGAGGCTTTTGTTGTCCTCTATGGATACGCCCTCCACCGGAATAACGCAGCCGGGCGGCATAGGTATTGAGTCCGAAACGAACGATGAATTCGTAAAGAAATAGTTACGTTGCCGGCGGTGCGGCCAATTATCGTCTTGCTGTTGGCGCTGGCTGTCACATATTCTTGACGAAAAAACAGCCGCCATAGCCGGTTTTTACCGTCTGGCAGCCCGATAACAGCCAGTCAGAGCCTTGCCATGCGTATAAAAGTCCACTGTCAGAACCGGATCGGCATCCTGCGCGACATCCTCAATTTTCTGGTCGAATACGGCATCAACGTGGCGCGCGGCGAGGTCGGCGGCGAGCAGGGTAATGCCATCTATTTGCACTGCCCGAACCTGATCAATCTGCAATTCCAGTCGCTACGCGCCAAATTCGAGGCGATCCCCGGGGTGTTCGGGGTCAAGCGCGTCGGCCTGATGCCCAGCGAGCGCCGTCATCTGGAGCTCAATGCGCTGCTCGGCGCCCTGGATTTCCCGGTGCTGTCGATCGATATGAGCGGCGCGATAGTCGCCGCCAACCGCGCCGCCGCGAAGTTGCTCAGGGTGCGGGTGGACGAGGTGCCGGGCATGGCGCTGTCGCGCTATGTCGAGGATTTCGACCTGCCGGAGCTGGTGCGCGCCAATAAGTCGCGGATCAACGGCCTGCGGGTGAAAGTGCAGGGCGATGTGTTTCTCGCCGACATCGCGCCGCTGCAAACCGAACACGACGAGAGCGATGCCCTGGCCGGTGCGGTCTTGACCTTGCACCGTGCGGACCGGGTCGGCGAGCGCATCTACAACGTGCGCAAGCAGAAGACGGCATACG
>CBIHQF010000627.1:0-2626 GCA_966211665.1 uncultured Pseudomonas sp.
GAAGGGCTACATCTATATCCATCCCTACGACGACCCGCACACCATCGCCGGCCAGGGCACGGTGGCGATGGAGATCCTCCGTCAGCATCCCGGTCAGCTGGACGCGATCTTCGTTCCGGTGGGCGGCGGCGGCCTGATCGCCGGGATCGCCGCTTACGTCAAATACCTGCGTCCGGAGGTCAAGATCATCGGCGTCGAGCCGGACGACTCCAATTGCCTGCAAGCCGCGATGGCGGCCGGCGAGCGTGTGGTGCTGCCGCAGGTCGGGTTGTTCGCCGACGGCGTGGCGGTGGCGCAGATCGGCCAGCACACCTTCGATGTCTGCAAGGATCATGTCGACGAGGTGATCACCGTCAGCACCGACGAAATCTGCGCGGCGATCAAGGACATCTACGACGACACCCGCTCGATCACCGAACCGGCCGGCGCCCTGAGCGTCGCCGGGATCAAGAAGTACGTCGAGCGCGAGCGTTGCAGCGGCCAGGTGCTGGTGGGCATCGACTCGGGCGCCAACGTCAACTTCGACCGCTTGCGCCATGTCGCCGAGCGTGCCGAGCTGGGCGAAAAGCGCGAAGCGATCATCGCCGTGACCATCCCCGAGCAGCCGGGCAGTTTCAAGGCGTTCTGCGAGGCCATCGGCAAGCGCCAGATCACCGAGTTCAACTACCGCTACCACACCGACAAGGAAGCGCACATCTTCGTCGGCGTGCAGACCCACCCGGAAACCGACCCGCGCGCGGCCCTGGTGGCGAGCCTCGGCGCCCAGGGGTTCCCGGTGGTCGACCTGACCGATAACGAACTGGCCAAGCTGCATATCCGCCATATGGTCGGCGGCCATGCGGCGCGGGTGCGCGACGAGGTGGTGTTCCGCTTCGAGTTCCCCGAGCGGCCGGGCGCGCTGTTCAACTTCCTGCAACGCCTGGGCGGGCGCTGGAATATCTCGATGTTCCACTACCGCAATCACGGCGCCGCCGACGGCCGCGTGGTCGCCGGCTTGCAGGTGCCGGAGGCCGAGCGCCATCTGGTGCCGGCCGCATTGGACGCGATCGGCTATCCCTATTGGGACGAAAGCGATAATCCGGCCTATAGCCTTTTTCTTGGTTAAGTCGCCGACAGGAACCGCACCGCTAATGGAACACTACCAACTGCTGAAAATCGCCCACAGCCTGCCTGGCATCCTCGTGTTGCTCGGTTTGATTGCCCATGTCTTCATGCTATGGAAGGCGGCGCGCGGTGGCGATGCGGCGATGCTGCAACGCAAGCTCAGGCGTACCCGCTTGATCAGCCTGCCGTTGCTCGGGCTGTTGGCGTTGAGCTTGCCGCTCAGCGGTTGGTGGTTGGTCGACCTGGCCGGCTTCCCCCTGGGGCAGACCTGGTTGCTTCTGAGTAGCATCCTGTTCGGCGTGCTGATGCTGGCCGGTCTGCTGCTGGCCGGCCGCCTGAATGCCTGGCAGGCGCTGGGGAGCAACCCCGCATCCAGCCGCCTGTTGGCGTTTACCGCGGCTTATGGCGGGCTGATCCTGCTGTTGTTGCTGGCGATCATGGGGCTGATGGGCGCGAAGCCGGTTTAAGCGTTCCTGTCGTCTCGTAGCCCGGTGCAATCCTGGCCGCACAACCGATCCCGGATTGCGCCTAGGCTTATCCGGGCTACGGGCCTTACGTCGAGCGCCTGCGAATAACACACCGTAGGATGGGTTGAGCGCAGCGATACCCATCAACCTCAGCGTAGCGAGATCACCGGCCAGCCGCGTTGTTCGGCTTCTGCGCGCAGTTTGGGGTCGGGGTCGACGGCGACCGGGCGGCTGACCCGCTCGAGCAGCGGCAGGTCGTTGATCGAGTCGCTGTAGAAGCAGCTGCCCTCCAGGCTCATGTCATTTTCCGCGAGCCAGCGGTTGAGCCGGGTGACCTTGCCCTCCTTATAACAAGGCACATCGGTGGTACGCCCGGTGTAGCGACCGTCGATCATTTCGCATTCGGTGGCCAGCAGGATGTCGACGCCCAGACGCGCGGCGATCGGCGCGGTGACGAAGCGGTTGGTCGCGGTGATGATCAGCAGCGTGTCGCCGGCGGCGCGGTGCTCCTCGAGCAGCGCCTCGCCCTTGGTCAGGACGATCGGCTCGACGCAGTCGCGCATGAATTCGCGGTGCCACTGGTCGAGCTGGGCCATCTCGGTGCGGCCGAGAATCTCCAGGCTGAAGTTCAGGTAGTCCTGAATGTTCAGGCGTCCGGCCAGATAGTCCTGATAGAAGGCATCGTTGCGCGCCTTGTAGGCGATGCCATCGAGGATGCCGCGCTCGCACAGATAGTCGCCCCAGGCGTGGTCGCTGTCGCCGCCGAGCAGGGTGTTGTCGAGATCGAATAAAGCCAAACGCACGGAACACCTATACGGAGTAGAAGTTGAAGGGCGGCAGAATACCGACTTTTATAGGGCATTCCCAATCGCCGCCGTCGCAGCTGCGGGCCGTTCGGCGCGGGTCGTCGCGTTGCCGCTGTCGCGGCCTTTGTGGAACAATGCCGAAACATGCGTTTACGAGGTTGTGCGCCGTGATCGATCCTGATGGTTTTCGCCCGAATGTCGGCATCATTTTGACCAACGACGTTGGTCAGGTGCTCTGGGCGCGTCGGA
>CBIHQF010000628.1:0-2623 GCA_966211665.1 uncultured Pseudomonas sp.
ATCGTGCACGTATTGAGCGCCGCGTTACAGTTAGGTGTGAACTTTTTGCCGACCGAAGCCTTTGACTTCGGTAACGGTAATGCCCTGCACGCCGATCTCCGACAGTGACTCACGGACGTCGTCCAGCTTGAACGGCTTGATGATGGCAGTGACTAGCTTCATGAAACTCTCTCCCGTGTAAGGTGGACTTGCCCCAGGAATTACCAACCCGGCTCAAGTCTAAGCGCAGTGTCTGGCTTTTGTAATGCATCGGCCGAGCTATCTCGATAACACCGACACCCACCAACCGCTCCCGACGAAACACTTCCCCGCCTCGCCTGATGCACCGGAACCGCATTGGTGCTTGGGTCAAGAGCGAACAAGCAGAAAGCTTGCCAAAATCCAAAAAAACCTTTTTAAACAAATAATTAGGCAATAAACCCGATGATTAGAGCTTGCCCTACCAAACAGCAATGCACCTAAATAGTGCATAACACTGCGCACAGTCCGGCGTGTGCGCGCGAAAACCGTGCACCGATCGCCCGCGCCTTCAGTCCCGGAGTCGCGTGCTACACTGCCGCTCGTTTGCATCCGGAGCCCCGTCATGTTGCCGCCCAAAGCCCTGTTAGACGCCCTCAGCGCCCACGCCTCGCGCTTGTTCAACGGCGAAACGCCGCTGCCCCGCAGCGAATTCGAAGCGCAGTTCAAAGCCCTGTTGCAGAGCGGTTTCAGCAAACTCGATCTGGTCAGCCGGGAAGAGTTCGACAGCCAGATGGCCGTGCTCGCGCGCACCAGGGCACGCCTCGAAGCGCTGGAAGCCAAAGTCGCCGAAATGGAAGCGCGTAGCGCCCCAACATCAACGCAAACGCCAACGCCACCCACCGAATAACCCGCTCGGCCGAGCGACGATCAAGGAGCGATCGATGTCCCTGGCCATAGTCCACAGCCGCGCCCAAGTCGGCGTCGAAGCCCCCGCCGTCACCGTCGAAGCCCATCTGGCCAACGGCTTGCCGTCGCTGGCGCTGGTCGGCCTGCCGGAAACCGCGGTCAAGGAAAGCAAGGACCGCGTGCGCAGCGCCATCCTCAATTGCGCCTTCGATTTCCCACCCAGGCGCATTACTTTGAATCTGGCCCCGGCCGATCTGCCGAAAGACGGCGGACGCTTCGACCTGGCCATCGCTCTGGGGATTCTCGCCGCCAGCGGCCAGGTGCCCGCCGCCGCATTGGAGCAGCTCGAATGCCTCGGCGAACTGGCGCTGTCCGGCGAAGTGCGCCCGGTTCAGGGCGTTCTACCCGCTGCACTGGCCGCTCGCGCCAGCGAACGCACCTTAGTGGTGCCTAAGGCCAATGCCGAGGAAGCCAGCCTGGCCTCTGGACTGACGGTGATCGCCGTCGGTCACTTGCTCGAACTGGCCGCCCACCTCAATGGCCAGACGCCGATCGCGCCCTACCAGGCCGAGGGTTTATTGCGCCACACCCTGCCCTACCCGGATCTTTCCGAGGTTCAAGGGCAAGTCGCCGCAAAGCGTGCGCTGCTGGTGGCCGCCGCCGGCTCGCACAACCTGCTGTTCAGCGGCCCACCCGGCACCGGCAAAACCCTGTTGGCCAGCCGCTTGCCCGGTTTGCTACCGCCATTGGAGGAGCAGGAAGCCCTGGAGGTCGCCGCCATTCATTCGGTGGCCAGCCATGCGCCGCTCGAGGCCTGGCCGCAGCGACCTTTTAGAAATCCGCATCACAGTGCCTCCGGCCCTGCACTGGTCGGTGGCGGCAGTCGGCCGCAACCCGGCGAGATTACCTTGGCTCATCAGGGCGTTCTGTTTTTGGACGAACTTCCCGAATTCGACCGCAAGGTGCTGGAAGTCTTACGCGAGCCGCTGGAAAGCGGGCAAATCGTGATTGCCCGAGCCCGCGATAAGGTGCGCTTCCCGGCGCGATTCCAGCTGGTGGCGGCGATGAATCCGTGTCCCTGCGGTTTTCTCGGCGACCCCAGCGGGCGCTGCCGCTGTACCCCGGAACAGATCCAACGCTACCGCGGCAAGCTGTCCGGGCCTCTGCTCGACCGCATCGACCTGCACGTGACGGTGGCGCGGGAAACCACCGCCTTGCACGTAGCGCCCAGCGACGGCGCCGATACCGCGAGCAGTGCGGCCCTGGTCGCCCGCGCCCGGCAGCGTCAGGTGCTACGCCAGGGCGTGGCCAATGCCTTTCTCGACTTGCCCGGCCTGCGCCAGCACTGCGCGCTGCACGCGGTCGACCAGAGTTGGCTGGAAAGCGCCTGCGAGCGCCTCGGCCTGTCCCTGCGCGCCGCCCATCGCATCCTCAAGGTGGCGCGCACTCTGGCCGATCTCGAACAGACCGAGCAGATCGCCCGCAGCCATCTGGCCGAGGCCTTGCAATACCGGGGAAATCCGCAGGGCTGAGGTTGGCCCGAGAAAGGCCAGCAAAGCACGCATCCAGCCGCCTGGAGGAGCCAGCCGCGAGCCGCGTAGGATGAGCGCAGCGATACCCAGCGGGCTGTTTAGCAGGGCGAATATCGATGATGGGTTACGGCGCGCTTGTTCTGCTGACAGCAGGGCAATTAGCGGGGGCCTAACCCACCCTTGTATCTCGACTACAGCCTCTCAGGAGGCGATAGTCCCCGACT
>CBIHQF010000629.1:0-2611 GCA_966211665.1 uncultured Pseudomonas sp.
CCGATGATCAGTCGGGGACTATCGCCTCCTGAGAGGCTGTAGTCGAGATACAAGGTTGGGTTAGCGGCGATTGTCGCGGTTCAATCAGCGACATTGCCATTGGCCGCCGCGTAACCCAACAAGGCCTCGATGCGGTGTTGTCATGCTAGCCCAACCTCAACCCGCCAACCGCTCCAGCGAAAAGGCCAAATTCTCTTTGGCCTGACGCTCGAGCTTCTGCCGCAACGGCGCTGTGCTGTAGATGGGGCGGCGCGCCATAAACTCTTCGAGCACCGCGCGGCGTTTATGGTGGAACAGCACCTCGGGCACCCAGCTGTATTCCTCGCTGATCTGCTGCTCGTACTCGAGAAAACGTTCTCTCGAACTGCCGAGAATGGCCAGGTCGATGTCGACCAACAGCTGCTGATCGCGACCCTGGGGCAGTACCGCATGACGGGTCGCCATAATCAGTTGCACCACTCTGTCGATGCGTTCTTGGGCGACGCCCGCCTCAACCAATGAGCGCACCGCCCAATCGGCGCTTTTCTGTTCGTTATCGCTGGCCTTGACGTCGTAAACCGCATCGTGGAACCAGAGCGCAATCTCGACCTCGCCGGCTTGCTCGGCCAGATCCAGGTGCTCCTGAAGCAGCGCCAGGCACTCGGCCAGATGTTGCTGGGTGTGGTATTTGCGCTGCGGCTCCTGGTAAGCGGCGAGCAATTGCTGCATCAATTCAGCGCCATCGCCTTCGGCGCCCAACGCTCGCCAGCATCTGGCCCAGGAAGTGTTCAGCAGCGACTCAAGGCGCGGCTCCATTTCAGGCCTCTTCATTCGGAATCAGCGCCAGGAGATCGGTCACCCCGATATCCACGCCTGCCTGGAATAGCAGGGTGCTGACCTGACCGCGATGATGGGTTTGATGGTTGAAAAAATGCATGACCAAACTCGAGAACGGCTTCGCCGCGGCAACGCCTTTGGTATTGCGGTAATGCAAGGTTTCCAGCAGGTCGGCCTCGGTCAACTGCGCGGCCCACTGCTTGATCGTCTGGTCGAGCATCCGGCGATTGCTGGCTAACGCTTCGATATCCGCGAACAGCAGCGTATTCAGCGCCGCCGGGGTGGGTAGTCGAAGAATGGCTTCGAGCGCACTGTGCCTGGCTGGGTGCGCGGCGAAGCGTTGCAGCCAGATGGTATCGGCGATGACCAGGTGGTTGAGGGTGCCGATAATCGAGCCGAAAAACGCCTGACGCTCGGCCGCGAGCGCCTCCGCCGGCAGGGGGCGGGCCGCGGCATACACCTTGTTATTCATCCACTCGTTGTAGGCCGCCATCAAGGCGATATGGCTGCATGTGCTCATGCTCTATTCATCCTGAATTGCCTGTTAGCGGCTGGCCGAAGCCAGCGCCGCGCCGAAGCCGACAAAAGTAACGCCCGCGGTTCTATTGACGATGCGTCCGCCACGGGGCGAGGTCAGCCAGGACTTCGCCCGCTGCGCGAATACCGCATAGACGCAGTGGATGCATACGACCAGCGTGCTGTACGTCAACACCAGAGTGGCGAACTGCAGCGCATAGTCGCGTGCCGGGTCGATGAATTGCGGGAAGATCGACAGAAAGAAAAACACCGCCTTGGGGTTGGTCAGCTGCAACGACAGCCCCTCGACGAAGCGCCTGGGGAAGTTCGCGCTGTGCACCGTTTGCGTGGAGAAATCGAACGGCGGCGCCCGCCACAGGCGGATGCCCAGGTAAACCAGATAGGCCGCACCGATGAACTTGAGCAGGGTAAAGGCCTGCGCCGAGGTCGCGAGCAACACGCCCAAACTGGTGGCCGAAATCGCCGCAACCACCAGGGCGCCGAAGGCGATGCCGAGAATCCCGCCGAAAGTGCCGCGCAAGCCATAGCGCAGCGCATTGCTCAGGGTCATCACCACGCCGGGGCCGGGGCTGGCCACGGTGGCGGCGGCCATCAGCAGAAAGAGCAGATAGAGTTGCATCGTTGACTCCTTATCGTTCGCGTATATCCGCGGCGCACGGCCTCTCAGGCTGCAGGCCGGCGTAGGGCTAAGAGTACGGCACCGAAAGAAATGAATATCGCACCTATCGCGCGGTTCAACCATTTGGCGACAGCAGTCCGCAACAGCAAATTTCTGGCCCGTGCAGCAACCATGGCATAAGCGAATAAGATGGCGAAAGATAGCGCCATGAAAATGCCCGTGAGCACGAAAAATTGCGCCAACAAGGGCTCGTTGGCATCGATGAATTGGGGGAATAACGCGGTAAAGAACAGGATGGGTTTAGGATTGAGCGCGGCCATAAGAAAGGCTTCGCGGTATAGCGCCAGCGGGCCGGGGCGCGCATTGCATGACGGCTGTTCCGCCGCATCCTTCAGAGCGGAGCTGCGGCCGAGCAGGTGGCGAATGCCGATATAAAACAGATACAACGCGCCAAGGATTTTCACTGCGGCAAACAGCAGTGCCGAGGACATCAGCAACAGCCCCAAACCCAACATCGCCGCGGCGGACAGGCAGAACAGCCCGCTGATATTGCCCAGCGACGACCAGATGACCGCGCGCAGTCCCAAGGTTGCGCCATTGCGTAGCGCCAGCAGTACAGCAGGGCCTGGGCTGAGAATG
>CBIHQF010000630.1:0-2609 GCA_966211665.1 uncultured Pseudomonas sp.
CCGCTTTTTCGCCTGTTTTTGCCTTGCGCTGGCTGCCTCGCCTACGTTTTTCAACGGCCTGCTAAGGGATGCGGTACAGCCGTCTGTATCGCTCGCTGCCAACCTCGACGGCGGCTGGGCCGATAGTGCCCGTGCAGTAGCCATAGTCTAAACGCAGTATGAAAACTCGTCAGCTAATCGTCGTTATTCCGGCATTTGATTCTACTTATAAATAGCTAACAAGAATCGTGCCTACATGGCCACTTCGACTTGGCCGGGGCCGGTCACCCGTGCCTTGACCACCCGTTGCGAACCCAGATTGCGGACATTGATCTGTTTGCCCATACCGCCGTCGGACAAGGCCTCGCCCGGCATGCGCACACTGATGCCGCCGCTGCGCGCGCTGATGATCACCTGGTCGCCGCGGCGAACGACTTCGGCCTGCTCGACATGAATCGGTGCGAGTACTTGATCGGGTTGCAATGGCCGCGTCAGTTTTTTGCCGATGGCCTGCGTGAGTGCGTTCAAGTAGCCCTGGTTGAGCAGTCCGACATCGCGTTCGGCCAGGGCGACGTCCCTTTCGCTCAATACGCTGTCGCGCTTGAGTGGACGAACGGCGATGACCACTTCGCGATACAGCAGCACCTGTCCGGGTACGAACAGGGTCCAGGGCGCACTGCCGTCGCAGCGCACGCGCAAAGTGACGCGGCCTATGGGTTGGGCGGGGCTTTCCAGAGTCGTAGTCAATTCTTTGTCGCATAGCGGCATGCGCAGGCGCGGATCGAGCCGGCTGATCTGGATTTCATAGCGTCCCTGGATTCCGCTACGCTGCAAATAGTCGCTGACCGCCTGCTCAAGAAACCCTCGGGCGGTGCCGATAAGCTGTTCGGGCGTGGTTATGCGGGCAGAAACTTGGAGGGGATAGCCGAGCGCCAGCAAAGCGGGTAAAACTGCCAACCATTGGCGGCATTTTGCCATTGCATGTCGATAAATTGTCGTTTGTGCGTTCATGCTCAGTGAAAAGCAAGGCTCGTGCCGCCTGCTACGCTAAGTACAGGGTGCATGACTGAAAAATAAGAGGAGTTTGGGCATGGCCGGTGTATTGGATTCGGTTAACCAACGAACTCAGTTGGTTGGGCAGAATCGCCTGGAGTTGTTGTTGTTTCGCCTGGGCGGTAGTCAGCTCTATGGCATCAACGTGTTCAAGGTGAAGGAGGTGCTGCAATGCCCCAAACTCACCGTCATGCCGAAGTCCAGCCCGGTCGTGCGTGGTGTGGCGAGCATCCGTGGCGGCACCATCCCCATCCTGGATCTGTCTATGGCCACGGGCAGCGGGCCCCTCGATAACATCGAAAACAGTTTCGTGATAATCACCGAATACAACACCAAGGTTCAGGGTTTCCTGGTCCATTCGGTGGAGCGCATCGTCAATATGAACTGGGAGGAAATTCATCCGCCACCCAAGGGCACGGGGCGCGATCATTACCTCACGGCGGTGACCCATCTGGATAACAAGATGGTCGAGATCATCGATGTGGAGAAGGTCCTGGCCGAGGTGGCGCCCACCTCCGAGGTCATCTCCATGGGGGTGCTCGACCAGCAAACCCAGGAAAAGGCCGTGAGCAAGAAGGTGCTGACCTGCGACGACTCTTCGGTCGCCCGCAAACAGGTCACCCGTTGCTTGCAAACTGTCGGCGTGGAAGTCGTGGCGCTGAACGACGGGCGCCAGGCCCTGGATTATCTGAAGGCCATGGTGGAGGAAGGCAAAAAGCCGGAGGAAGAATTTCTCATGCTGATTTCCGACATCGAGATGCCGGAAATGGACGGCTACACCCTGACCGCGGAAATTCGCGCCGATCCGCGTATGCAAAAGCTGCATATCATCTTGCATACTTCGCTTTCGGGCGTATTCAACCAAGCTATGGTGAAAAAGGTAGGGGCGGATGATTTCTTGGCCAAATTCCGCCCGGATGATCTGGCTGCTCGGGTGGTAGAGCGCATCAATGCGGCAGATGGGGGCTGAGGGCGTTGCCCTCAGTGCTAACGATGATCGGCGAGGCCTGGCTAGTGTCTTCAGGTAATTTGGATTTTGAGCAGTTCCGGACTTTCCTGGAAAAAGCGTGCGGCATATTGTTGGGTAACAATAAGCAGTACCTGGTTTCCAGCCGGCTGAACAAACTGATGGAGCAGAACAGCATCAAGACCCTCGGGGAATTGGTGCAGCGTATGCAAAATCAGCCGCGTAGCGGCTTGCGTGAACAGGTCGTGGACGCCATGACCACCAATGAGACCCTATGGTTTCGCGACACTTATCCGTTCGAAGTACTGAAAAAGCGCATCTTGCCGGAGATGATCAAGGCCAGTCCGGGGCAGCGTTTGCGCATCTGGTCCGCCGCTTCGTCCTCGGGTCAGGAGCCGTATTCGTTGTCGATGAGCGTCGACGAGTTCGAAAAAACCAATATCGGCCAGCTCAAGGGCGGTGTGCAGATCATTGCCACCGACCTGTCGCCATCGATGTTGGCCAACTGCAAATCCGGCGAGTACGACAGCCTGGCCATGGGCCGCGGCTTGTCTCAGGAGCGCCTGCAGCGTTACTTCGATCCTAAAGGGCCGGGCCGTTGGGTGATCAA
>CBIHQF010000631.1:0-2600 GCA_966211665.1 uncultured Pseudomonas sp.
GATTTCCAGCTCGTCGATACCGGACTCTTCCAGCAGTTCGATCAATTTCTTAACTTTACGAATATCCATAGGTGTTCAACTCCCAGTGAGGTCAGGGCCGTTCAAGTTGTTCGAGCGCGGCCTCCAGGGCCAGCCGGTAACCGCTGGCGCCAAGGCCGCAGATCACGCCTACGGCTACATCGGAAAAGTAGGAGTGATGGCGGAATGCTTCGCGCTTATGCACATTGGACAGATGCACTTCGATGAATGGGATGCTCACTGCCAGCAATGCGTCACGTAATGCGACGCTGGTGTGAGTAAAAGCGGCCGGATTGATCAGGATAAAGTCGACACCTTCGCTTTTTGCCGCATGAATACGCTCGATCAGCTCGTATTCCGCATTGCTCTGCAGGTACAGCAGGTGGTGGCCCGCCTCGCGTGCGCGACGTTCCAGGTCGAGGTTGATCTGCTCCAGCGTGGTGGCGCCGTAGACGCCCGGTTCGCGGCTGCCCAACAGATTGAGGTTGGGGCCATGGAGTACCAATAGGGTGGCCATGATCGTGTTCCCTTGTTTTTTGCTGCGGGGGACTATGCCGGAGACATCTTGTGACTGTCCAGTTCTCGACAGTAGCCAACACGATGTCTGCAGTTTCTCGTTGAAATACTTAGAAGCGCTCGCGAGCGCTACCCAGGCGCGCAGCAAAGGCGGCGGCGTCGACTTCCCCTACGACTCGCAAATCCCGCCACTCGTCACCTTCGGCACCGAACAGTAGGATCGCCGGCGGGCCGAAAAGTTGATAACGGTCGAGCAAGGCGCGTTGCGCCGCGTTGCTCTCGGTCATATCGAAGCGCACCAAGCGGTAATCGCCCAACTGCTTGCCGACTTCCGGCGCGGTCAGCACTTCGCGTTCGATCACCTTGCAGCTGATGCACCAGTCGGCGTACCAGTCGAGCAGCAAGGGTTTGCCGTTGCGCTTGGCGTCGGCCATGGCGGCGTCGAGCTCGGCGGGGCTGCTGACGGTCAGCCAGGCGCCCGTTTCGACTTGGCCGGGTGCGGCATTGGCCAGGGTCGTGCGGCCGAGCGGGCGTAGCGGGTCGTTCTGTCCTTGCAGGGCGCCGATGCCCGCGGCCAGGGCATAGATCAGCAGGGCCAGGCCGGCCAATTGGCCGAGCTTCTGCTTGTGGGTTTTCGGGCCGAATTCCAGGGCGCCGAGAAACAAGGCCACGCCGCCCGCGAGCAAACCCCATAGCGCCAGGGATGCTTGGCCCGGTAGCACACGTTCGAGCAGCCAGATCGACACCGCCAGCAGCATCACGCCGAAGGCGTTGCGCACGGTGACCATCCAGGTGCCCGATTTCGGCAGCAGGGCGCCGCCGCCGGCGCCGAACAGCACCAGCGGGGTGCCCATGCCCAGGCCCAGAGCGAACAGTTGCACGGCGCCGCCAACCGCGTCGCCGGTGCTACTGATATACAGCATCAAGGCGGTCAGGGGCGCGGTGATGCAGGGCGAAACGATCAGGCTGGACAGCACTCCGAGGGTGGCGGCGCCGGCGATAGAGCCGCCGCGCACCTGGGTCGCCTTATGGTCGAGACGATCGCGGATAAAGCCCGGCAGGCGCAATTCGAAGACGCCGAACATGGCCAGGGCGAACAGCGTGAAAAACAGTGCGAACGGCACCAGCACCCAGGGCGATTGCAGCATCGCCTGCAAATTCAGGCTGGCACCGAACAAACCCATCAGGGCGCCGAGCAACGCATAGCAGGCCGCCATCGGCAGCACATAGGCCAGCGACAGCACCAGGCCGCGGCTGTTGCTGGGGCGCCCGCGCAAGACCACGCCGGAAAGAATCGGCAGCATCGGCAGTACGCACGGGGTGAAGGTCAGGCCCAGGCCGGCGAGGAAAAACAGCGCCAGATCGGTCCAGCTCCAGCCGGAGGTGGGGGCCTCGCTCGCCGGAGCCGGGGGGGGCGCAGGGGAACCTCCCGCGCCGCCGATCGGCAATACCTCGGTTTCCGGCGGATAGCACAGGCCTTTATCGGCGCAACCCTGGTAGGTCACCTCGAGCGCGAACGGGCGTTGCTCGGGGTTCTGTACCGCCAGCTCGATATCGAGCACGCCGTAATACACCTCGACATCGCCGAAATATTCGTCGTGTTTCGCCTCGCCGGCCGGTAGCTGGGCGGTCAGGGCGATACCCGCGGGAGCGCTGGCGAATTTGAAACGGTGCTTATAGAGGTAATAACCCTCGGCCGCGACGAAGCGCAGCTTGATCGAATCGGCGGAACTGTCGATCAGGTTGAGCTTGAACGCCTCGCGCACCGGCAGAAAGTCCGCGCTGTTGTTCAGCACGGCGCCCAGCGGCGCAGGGGCGGGGCGGTTGTCGAAAAGGCCGGCGCCGGCGGGCAGCGCAAGGGACAGAAGCAGCAAGATAAACAGGCGGCGCATGGACGTCTCGCGAGTCGAAGGTCGGGGGCATGATAACGGAAGCCGCCGCTCCGGTCAGTCGACTACTGGCCGGGCGGCGCTAATTGCCGGTTGTCAGGTTCTGCCGGAGGTTGCCGCTAGCAGACCGTTGAAAAACGTAGGCGACGACTGCATGGATGCAGGAGGTAGAGCGAA
>CBIHQF010000632.1:0-2598 GCA_966211665.1 uncultured Pseudomonas sp.
GCCATGTCGGGGGGTAGTGCTGGAAGGCAGGCGCCGCCTCGTATAGGGTTGCGTTTCATATCGCGCCTGGCGCACGGGTGCTTAAGGAGTTTTGCGCATGGCTGGAGTCGGGGCGTGGTCGATGGCGGTTGGCGGGCTGATGCTGGCGGTGGCGCTGGCCACCGTGTATTGCTACAACCGCCTGGTATTCAACCGCGAGCGGGTCGCCGAGGCCTGGAGCGGCATCGACGTGCAACTCAAGCGGCGTGCCAGCCTGGTGCCGAACCTGGTGGCCTGCCTAAAGCTGTATACCGCCCACGAGCGCGATACCCTGGAAGCGCTGGTGCAGCAGCGCGCCAATGTCGGCGCCCATGAAGCCGACCGCGCGGACCAGCGCGGCCTGGCCGAAGGCCAACTCTCCAATGCCTTGCTGCGGGTGTTCGCCCTGGCCGAGAGCTATCCGCAGCTGAAAGCAGACGCCAACTTCCTGGCCCTGCAAAAAAGCCTCAGCGAGCTCGAAGAGCAGATCCAGATGGCCCGTCGTTACTACAACGGCGCGGTGCGCGAACTCAACGTGTGGGTCGAGTCGATACCGAGCAACCTGGTGGCGCGGCTTTTCGGCTTCGCCAGCGCGCCCTATTTTGCCCTGGGCGACGCCCGCGAAGGGCTATCCCCGAAAGTGGAGCTTTGACCATGGCGAATCGGCTGACGCGTTGCCTGTTGTTGATCGGGCTACTGGGTACGGTGGAGGTCGGCGCGGTCGAACGCGAGCGTATCGAGGACTTCGCCGTCGAGCTGGTCGTCGAGGCGGACGGCAGCCTGCTGGTGACCGAGAACATCCGTGTGTGGGCCAGCGGCGAGGCGATCAAGCGCGGCATCTACCGCGACTTTCCGATACGCTCGATCAATCGCTGGATGCTCAACCAGAAGGTCGGCTTCGAACTGCTCGAGGTGCACCGCGACGGCCGCCGCGAGCCCTATTTCAGCGAGGCGGTGGATGCCGTGCAGCGCATCTACATCGGCAACCCCGACTACCTGCTCGACCCCGGCCGCTATCAATACCGGCTGCGCTACCGCAGCAGCCGGCAGCTGTTGCAGCGCGACGGCGAGGACGAGCTGTACTGGAACGTCACCGGTAACGACTGGCGCTTTCCGATCGAGCGCGCGAGCATCCGCGTGATTTTGCCCGAAGGCGCCGAGGCCCATGCGGTCGAGGCTTATACCGGCTACCGCGGCGAGCAGGGCAAGGACTATCGCATCCTCGAGCAGCAGGGCGAGCGCCTGCGCTTGGCGACGACCCATGAACTGCTCCCCGGCGAAGGTTTTACCGTGGCTATCGCCTGGCCCGCGGGTTTGTTGCCGCAGCCGGATGGGCTGGACCGGCTCGGCTGGCTGCTGATGGACAACCTCGGCACGGCGGTTGGCATAGCCGCGCTGCTGGGGCTGCTGCTGTTTTACCTGTGGCACTGGTCGCGGGTCGGGCGCGACCCGCGCAAGGGCCTGATCATCGCTCAGTTCGAAGGCCCCAAGGGACTGTCTGCGGCCGCGCTCGGCTATGTTTCGAATCGGGGCTGGGGCGCTGCGTACAGCGCCGTCCAGGCCCTGACCGTGGCCCTGACCAGCATGGCGATCAAGCGTGCCATCGTGCTCAAGGACGGTCAGAGCGCCAAGGAATTCGTGCTCGAACCCGGCCCCGGCGGCGAGCCGCTGTCGAGTGGCGAAAAGGCCGTGCTGGAAGCATTGTTCGAGGGCGGCAAGGCCTCGCAGTTGCAAATCGGCGAGGGCTTCCAGCCGCGCCTGGGCGAAGCGGTCAAGGCCTTGGGCGATACCCTGGAAACGGAGCAGCGCGCCGCCTGTTTCCGCTTCAATCGCGGCATCTGGTGGTGGGGTGTCGGCGGCGCCTTTCTGGGCATTCTGGCCACGCAACTGCTGGGCCTGGACAGTACGGCGGACTTCGAGCTGGTGGCCGTCGCCTTGCTGTTCATGTTCGCCTTCGGCGCGCCTGGCCTGTTCGCGGCGGTGATGGGCCTGCGGCGGATATTTTCCCGCACGTTCGGCGCCGATACCTGGCTGTTCGTACTTTTCGGCGTGATTTTCAGCGGCGTTGGCCTGGGCGCCCTGGCGATCATGGGCACCGTGGTCGCACCGCTGAACTTCTGGCTGGTGCTGGCCTTGCTGCTGGTTTGCGTGCTGTTTCGCGGCTGGCTGGAGGCGCCGACGGTGCACGGGCGCAAGCTGCTCGACCATATCGAAGGCTACCGCGAGTACCTGACGCTGGCCGAAAGCGATAGCCTGGCACTTGCCGGCAATGCCCCGGCGATGAGCATTGCCTTGTACGAACGCCATCTGCCCTATGCCATGGCCCTGGGGGTCGAGCAGCAATGGAGCGAGCGCTTCAGCGAGGCCTTGCGTAGCGGCTTGATCGACGCTTCGCAGAGCCGCGATTACCGCCCCGACTGGTACCGCAGCAAGCAGGCTTTCAGCGACCCCCAGGCGTTTTCCAATCGTTTGGCCGCGGGCCTGGGCGCGGCGGCGGCCAGCTCGGCCACGGCGCCGTCGAGTTCCTCGTCGTCTTCCGGTGGTTCTTCCGGCGGCGGCTCTTCCGGCGGCGGCGGGGGG
>CBIHQF010000633.1:0-2597 GCA_966211665.1 uncultured Pseudomonas sp.
GGCCAATTTCGGCGGATTCGAACATATGCTGCTCCCTGATCTGATCGCCTCAGCCTAGCGGATCGGTCAGCGGCTTGTCCGGGAAGGTGAGGCACTCGGCTAGAATGCGCGCCTGTTTATTTGGTATTGCCATGTCCAACTCAGCTTTTTCACCGCCCGCCTCGTCCACCGCGCAACTCGACTGGGATGACCGGGGCCAGCCGTTATCGCGGCTATTCGGCGACGTGTATTTCTCCAACGAAAACGGCTTGGCCGAGACCCGCTACGTCTTTCTCGACAACAACGAGCTGCCCGCGCGCTTCGCGGCTCTGACTGATGGCGAGCACCTGAGCATCGGCGAGACCGGTTTCGGCAGCGGCTTGAATTTTCTCTGCGCCTGGCAGCTGTTCGAGCGCTTGGCCCCGGCAGGCGCACGGCTGCATTTCGTCAGCGTGGAGAAATATCCGTTCAGCCGGGCCGACTTGCAGCGCGCCCTGGCCCTGTGGCCGGAGCTGGCACCCTACGCGCAAGCGCTGTTGCAGCAGTACGTCGCCCTGCACCCGGGCTTTCAACGGCTTTCGTTCGCCGACGGACGCATCGTCCTGACCCTGCTGGTCGGCGATGCCCTGGAGCTGTTGCCGCAACTCGAGGCGCGCATCGACGCCTGGTTTCTCGATGGCTTCGCCCCGGCGAAAAATCCCGATATGTGGGCGCCAGAATTGTTCGCCGAGCTGGCCCGTTTGAGCGCCCCCGGCGCCACCTTCGGTACATTCAGCAGCGCCGGCCTGGTGCGGCGTGGTCTTAAGGAGGCGGGCTTTAGCGTCAAACGCGTGCCGGGGCTGGGCAAGAAGTGGGAAGTGCTCAAAGGCCAGTTCCTCGGCGAACCCGGCAGCGGCGCCAAACCCTGGTTCGCCCGGCCCAGCGTCAACATCGCCGAACGTCATGCCCTGGTGATCGGCGCCGGTTTGGCCGGTTGCGCCACGGCCGCCAGCCTGGCCGCCCGCGGTTGGCGGGTAACTCTGCTGGAGCGCCATGCAGCGGTCGCCCAGGAGGCCTCGGGCAATCCGCAAGGAGTGCTCTACCTCAAACTCTCGGCCCACGGCACGGCACTGTCGCGACTGATCGTCAGCGGTTTCGGCCATACCCGCCGCCTGCTCGAACGCCTACACAAAGGCCACGACTGGGACAACTGCGGCGTGCTGCAACTGGCGTTCGACGCCAAGGAAGCACAGCGCCAGGCGCAATTGGCCGATGCCTTCGATGCCGATTTATTGATCAACCTCGACCGCGCCGCCGCCGAAGACAAAGCCGGCATCGCCCTGGCCAGCGGCGGCCTGTTCTACCCGCAAGCCGGCTGGGTGCACCCGCCGGCGCTGTGCAAGCTGCTGAGCGAGCAGCCGGGTATCGACCTGCGCTTGCATCAGGATGCGCTCGAACTACGCCGTGACGGCCCACAGTGGCAGGCCTGGAACGGCGAGCAGTTGCTGGCCAGTGCGCCAGTCGTGGTGCTGGCCGGCGGCGCCGATATCGAGCGCTTCCCGCTCAGCGCCGAGTTGCCGCTCAAGCGCATTCGCGGGCAAATCACCCGGGTACCGGCGACGGCCGCCAGCGCGGCATTGCGCAGCGTGGTCTGCGCCGAGGGTTATGTCGCACCGGAACGCTTTGGCGAACACACCCTGGGGGCGAGTTTCGACTTCAAAAGCGCAGATCTGGCAATCAATCTCGCCGATCACGCGCACAACCTGCAATTGCTCGCGGATATTTCCTGCGATCTGGCCGAGCGCCTCGAAGCCGAGCGCCTCGAACCGGCGCAACTCGAAGGCCGCGCCGCCTTTCGCTGCACCAGCCCGGATTATTTGCCGATCGTCGGGCCATTGGCCGAGCGCCAGGCGTTTCTCCAAGCCTACGCGGTACTCGGCAAGGATGCCCGGCAAGTGCCGCCGACGCCCTGCCCCTGGCTCGACGGCCTGTATATCAACAGCGGCCACGGCTCGCGCGGGCTGATCACCGCCCCGCTATCCGGCGAATTGATCGCCGCCTGGTTGAACGACGACCCCCTGCCCCTGCCCTGGGACGTCGCCGAAGCCTGCCACCCGAACCGCTTTATGTTGCGTCAGTTGATCCGCGGCGGCCTATAGCCCGAAACCCGTAGTCGGGATGCAATCCGGGAGGGATACCAATCCCCCCGGATTTCATCCAGGCTCCGAAAAGCGCAACGACCTAGGGAATGGGGTAGGTTGGGTTAGCGGCGATTGTCGCGGTTCAAACAACGACATCGCCATTGGCCGCCGCGTAACCCAACAGTCCGTAACCCGTATGAAATCCGGGAGGCGTTGGTGGCCACAGCATCTTTCATCTTTCCCCGGATTGCATCCGGGCTACCAGAGCCTATCCGCGCGGCTTACCATCAATCCATCGACCCGCACAACTCGGCGGCGCGCAGCAGCGCGGCGGTCAGGCTATGGCGTTCCCACTCGCTGAGCGCGGCGAAGCGCTGGCGGAACTCGGGCGGTAGCAGGCTCGGCGCCTGCTGCATCAGCTCGCGTCCCGCATCGCTGAGTAATAGCCACTGCCGGCGTCGATCCTGATCGTCGCGCTGACGCTGCAACAACCCGAGT
>CBIHQF010000634.1:0-2592 GCA_966211665.1 uncultured Pseudomonas sp.
CGGCCGCCGCCACCGCGCCGGACGCGCCGAAACCGTAGAACTCCACGCGCTGCGCCTGAGCACAGGCGGCAATCGCCTGTTGCAAGGCCAGGGGATCGAGGTGTTCACGCACTTCGATCAAAGTGTGCAGCGTGGTGTCGAAGATTTTCAGGCTGAAATCGGCGACCGAGTCGTTTTCATGGATCGCGAACTGACCGAAACTGGCGCCGGCGGCCAGGCTTTGCGCCAGCTTGAGCTTCAGGTCCTGGAAACCGGTGCAACCGATCGCGCGGCAAAAACGCACGATGGTCGGTTCGCTGATGCCGACGCTGTGGGCCAACTCGGCCATCGAGCTGTGCATCACCGAGGCGGGGTCGAGCAGCACGTATTCGGCCACCTTGAGTTCCGATTTACGTAACAGATGGCGTGACTGGGCGATGTGCTGCAACAGGTTCAAGGGCAAGGCTCGGCTTTGACAAGTAACGAATCAGTCGGCGCGCCGCTTCCGAGTGGGTCTCGGTTATGATCGAGGGCGGGCCGGGTGTAGTGGCCTTGTAGTTATACTACATGGACCGCCCCCTCGCACGGCTAACAGTTCGTTATCCGACTTGGAGTCATCATTTTGAGCATTCCATGCGACATGTTGGTGTTTGGCGGCACGGGCGACCTGGCCTTGCATAAGCTGCTGCCGGCGCTCTATTACCTGCATCGCGACGGCCGCCTGCATGCCGATATGCGCATTCTCGCCCTGGCCCGCCGCGCGCTGAGCCGCGAAGCCTACCAGGCCCTGGCCGAACGCCACTGCCGGGCCCAGGTGGCGCGGGCCGACTTCGACAACGACACCTGGCACGCTTTCGCCGCCCGTCTCGACTATTTCGCCATGGACGCCAGCCAGAGCGCCGACTTCGGCCGCCTGGGCAAACGTCTGGGCACGAGCGACGAGCGGGTGCGGGTCTACTACCTGGCCACCGCGCCCGACCTGTTCGAAGATATCGCCTCGCACCTGAAGATCGCCGGCCTGGCCGGCCCCCATGCGCGTATCGTGCTGGAAAAACCGATCGGCCACTCGCTGCAATCGGCCTGCGCGATCAATGCTGCGATCGGTGCGGTGTTCGATGAGGCGCGGGTGTTCCGCATCGACCACTACCTGGGCAAGGAAACCGTGCAGAACCTGATGGCGCTGCGTTTCGCCAATGCCCTGTTCGAACCGATCTGGCGCGCCGGGCATATCGACCACGTGCAGATCAGCGTCTGCGAAACCATCGGCGTGGAGAATCGCGGCGCGTACTACGACAACGCCGGCGCCATGCGCGACATGGTGCAGAACCACCTGTTGCAGTTGCTGTGCCTGGTGGCGATGGAGGCGCCGGTGCGCTTCGACGCGGAATCGGTGCGCAACGAAAAGCTGAAGATTCTCGAAGCGCTGAAACCCATCACCGGCCTCGATGTGCGCGACAAGACCGTGCGCGGCCAATATGCCGCCGGCAAGATCGGCGGGCAGGAGGTGCCGGCGTATTACTTCGAAAAGAACGTCGACAACGACAGCGATACCGAAACCTTCGTCGCCGTGCAGGCGGAGATCGAGAATTGGCGCTGGGCCGGCGTGCCCTTCTACCTGCGCACCGGTAAACGCCTGAGCACGAAAACCTCGGAGATTCTCATCCAATTCAAGCCGGTGCCGCATCAGTTGTTCGGTCCCGGCGAGGCCAACCGCCTATTGATACGCCTGCAACCGGAGGAATGCATCAGCTTGCAGCTGATGGCGAAGAACCCGGGCAAGGGCATGCATCTGGAGCCGGTGGAGCTGGACCTCAACCTAGCCCATGCATTTCGCAAGAAGCGTCGCTGGGACGCCTACGAGCGCCTGCTGCTGGATGTGATCGAAGGCGATTCGACGCTGTTCATGCGCCGCGACGAGGTCGAAGCCGCCTGGCAGTGGGTCGACCCTATCCTGCAGGGCTGGCGGGAATACTACGAAAGCCCACGCACCTATCCGGCCGGCAGCAGCGGACCGGAACAGGCCGGCCTGCTGCTGGAACGGGCGGGACGCAAATGGATGGAGTGAACCGCCCGCCGGGCTATCGATAGCGACCCAGAGGGCTGAGGCTCACTGCAATGTGTGCAGGAAGCTGATCAGGTAATCCCGCTCGGCAGGATCGGAAATAGCGACGTGACGCATACGTGTGCCCGGCACCAGTGCCTCGTTGTCGGTAATCCACTTGCGCAGGTTGTCCTCGGTCCAGGTGATCCCCGAGGCCTGCATGGCTTGCGAGTAGGCAAACCGCGGCACGGAAGCCGCCGGGCGACCCACCACGCCGAACAGGCTGGGGCCGAAGGCGTTGGCGCTGGTATCCAGCGAGTGGCAGGCCGTGCAGTGGTGCGCGAACAACTGGCGCCCGGCGGCCTCCATGGCCTTCTCTTCGGCCTGAACGGACGGAATAACCGCCAGTGCGCTGCTCAATGCTAAAGACGCTAGCGAAATCGGTTTCATTGCATTCCCCCTCAAAATATCTCGGTAAAGACAGTATCTTTTGTAAGGGTAAGCGTCGGCTCTTGTACCAGACTGTGTAAAAACGTTGGCATCGACCTTGCTATGATTTGATCGATTCAAAT
>CBIHQF010000635.1:0-2587 GCA_966211665.1 uncultured Pseudomonas sp.
GGGGGGTTGGGGGGGGGCCCCCCCCCCCCCCCACCTCACTCGCCGACGACAGGCATATCCATCTCAGGTGCGCCGCCCCAATCCAGCGGATACACGCCCTGCCCGACCCAGCGATGAAATGAAGACCAGGGCCAATCCCGCACCCGTTCGACCAAACCATGCTTGAGCGGATTGCCGTGCAGATAATCGAAGTGCCGGGCGAAGTCCGCCTCGTCTCGAATCAAGTGCTCCCAGAAACGCTGCTGCCAAAGGGTGCCTTGCCCCTTACCAATGCGGCGATTTGTCATCAACTCAGCACGGTTATACCGACTGCCACAAACGTGGGTGACATGCCGCTTGATCACACGCCAACGGTTGGAGAAATCGGCGTCGCCTGGTGGCAAGGTCCAGATCGCGTGCAGATGATCGGGCAATAGAATCCAGGCATCGATACGGAACGGCTGGGTTAAACGTACGGCCTCGATAGCTTCGCGCAGAGCATGACGAATATCGGGATGAGTCAGGATCGGTTGGCGGCGCTCTGTGACCAGGGTAAAAAAATAACAGCCTCCAGGCACGGCGACACGGCGGTAATCGGGCATGGCAACTTCCTTGTTGCGGCGAATTGAAGGTGGCGGGTTGCACCCGCCCTACAGGTTAGCGCAGCTGACTATCCTTACTCCCGCGTCTGTTGTAACCGCTGAATTTGGCCTGCTCCTTGTCCTGTTCCGACTGGCAGACCACACACAGGCGCACGCCGGGAATGGCCTGGCGGCGTGCGTCGGGAATGGGCGCGGCGCATTCTTCGCAATGGCTCAGGCTCGGGCCGCGCGGTAATTGGCTGCGCGCGCGCTGCACGGCGTCTTCGATGCTGCTGTCGATTTGTTCCTGCACCGCGTCGTCGTTCGCCCAGCCGCTGGCCATGGTTATCTCCCGCTGAATGAAAGTGCTTTTACAGATATGAGCGCCCGAGGCGATTTTGACAAGCCCCGGGGTGCCGGGCGCTAGCGCAGCTCCGCCGGCAGCCGCGGGCCGAAGCCGCCACCGCTGAGCAGCCCGTAGGCCATCCACAGCATCACCCCGGCGTAGAACAGGCGCGGTAGCCAGATCGCCCATTGCTCGCGCAGGCTGTCGAGCTGCTGGCTTTGCATATCGGCGTAACGCAGCAGGCTGGCGGGTAGCGTGCCGCTGGCTTCGCCGGTACGGATCAAACCGAGCAGCAGCGCCTTGCCGAGAAAATCCAGGTCGGTCATGGCGGCAGTCAATGACTGGCCACTCTGGATGCCGGCCTGTAGGCGAGCGAACTGTTGGCGCAGCTGGGCGTTGCTTATAGTCGCGCAAGCCTTGGGCAGGGCTTCGAGCATCGACATCCCGGCTTCGAGCATCAGTCCAAGGCTCTCGACGAAATCCCGCACGTTGCCGCGCGCATGGGTCGCGCCGAATAGCGGCAAACGCGGCAGCAGCCTATCCAGCACAGCGCCGCCTGCCGCGGACTGCTGGCGATGCCGAAGCAGTTGCCGCCCGCAACCGTAGAGCGCGGCCAACAGCAGCAGCGGCCAGAGGCACGTCCAGAGGTAACCGAAGATACTCAGCTGCCCGCCGACCAATGCCGGTAATGGCTGGATGAACAGCGCCAGAATCAGCACCGCCATCGGCATCAATAAACGCGATTTAAGGGCCGCGGCTTGTTGCGCTTTATGGGCGTAACGCTCGGCCAAACGCCGGTAAACAGTCGCCAGGCTGCCGCTGGCCTGGGCGGCGCCAATCAGGCTGCTGTCCAATGGGCTGAGTAAACCCGTGCGCAAGCCGGCGCTGGCGATATCGCTGCCGGCGGCCAACTGTTTGCGCAGGCTGTGCAGCGCGGCATTGGCCCGGGTCGGCAAGCTCAGGCTCGCCAGTGCTCGCTCTACCGGCACGCCCGCCTGCTCCATGGCACCCAGGTGGGTGAACAGTTGGGCGCGCGCAGATTGATCGAGGTGAAGGAATGCGGCTTTCGACATCGGCGGCTCGAGGTTGGGCGGATTAACGCAGCTTAGTTGCTATCCGCCCGCGAGCGCTAACTCGACATTCGCTGCGCCTTATTCCACACGCAGCGCCTGGGCCAACTCTTCGTCGCTGGCGTGGGCGAACCAGTGCCGATGAATACGTTCCAGGCTACCGTCGCGCTTCATCTCGTTCAGCGCCTGCCGCCACCGCGCCACCAGCGCCGCATCGGTATTCAGGGAAAAAGCGATATAGGTGCTGTTGGTCATCAGGGTGTATTGCTGCTCGACCTGATCGCGGGTCATGCCTTGGCCGGCGAGCATTTCGTCGAGTGCCAGGCTGTTGGCGAGAATCAGTTGCACCCGGCCGTGCTTGAACATCTTGATCATGTGCTGCGGGGTCGGCACCCCGTAGAGATTCTTCAGGCCCTGCTCGCGCAATATTTCATAGGAATACCACAGCTTGGGCACCGCCAAAACGCCGTCCAGGCGCTCGACATCCGCCAGATCGCGGATGCGCAACCCAGAGCCGACACGGCTGTAGAAATTGGTATGACCGGCGGCGACAGGCCCGATCCATTGGAAGTTGCGCTCGCGCTGCGGGGTTCGCACCGTTGGAAACAGGC
>CBIHQF010000636.1:0-2574 GCA_966211665.1 uncultured Pseudomonas sp.
GCGGCCAGCAGCGACGAACTGATTCGAGTGAAAACCGACGTCCTGGATCTGGCCATCGATCCACGCGGCGGCGATGTGGTGCAACTGAAACTCCCTCAGTACCCACGTCGTCAAGACCGTCCGGATGTGCCCTTCCAGCTGTTCGACAACGGCGGCGAGCGGGTTTATCTGGCGCAAAGCGGGCTGATCGGCGCTAACGCACCGGACAAGTCGACCGGCCGTGCGCTCTGGAGCAGCGAGCGTCGCAGCTATGAACTGGCCGAAGGTCAGGACCAACTGCAGGTCGACCTCAAGCTCAGCGAAAACGGCGTCAACTACATCAAGCGCTTCACCTTCAAGCGCGGTCTGAACCCCGAGTGCTCGGCCAAACAGCAGGAGCTGAAAAAGCCCGGCTGCGTCGATCCGGCGTCCTATCAGGTCGAGGTCAGCTACCTGATCGACAACCAGAGCCAGCAAGCCTGGAGCGGCAATATGTTCGCCCAGCTCAAGCGCGATGGCAGCGACGATCCTTCTTCGACCACCGCCACCGGCACCGCGACTTATCTGGGCGGTGCGCTGTGGACCGCCGAAGAGCCGTACAAGAAGGTGTCGATGAAAGATATCGACAAGCAGCCCTTCAAGGACACCATACAAGGCGGCTGGGTCGCCTGGCTGCAGCATTATTTCGTCACCGCCTGGATTCCTGAAAAGGGCACCACCAACCTGGTGCAGACCCGTAAAGACAGCCAGGGCAATTACATTGTCGGCTTCACCGGGCCGACCATTCAGGTTGCTCCGGGCGAACAGGCGCAAACCAGCGCAACCCTGTATGCCGGCCCCAAGCTGCAAGGCCATTTGAAGACGCTGTCGCCCGGCCTCGAGCTGACCGTCGACTACGGCATTCTGTGGTTCCTCGCCCAACCGATCTTCTGGTTGCTGGAACATATCCACAGCCTGCTGGGCAACTGGGGTTGGTCGATCATCGTCCTGACCCTGATCATCAAGCTGATCTTCTTCCCGCTTTCCGCCGCCAGCTATAAGTCCATGGCGCGCATGCGTGCCGTAGCGCCGAAGTTGGCCGCCTTGAAAGAGCAATTCGGCGACGATCGTCAGAAGATGTCCCAGGCGATGATGGAGCTGTACAAGAAGGAGAAGATCAACCCGTTGGGCGGTTGCTTGCCGATCCTCGTGCAGATGCCGGTATTCCTCGCGCTCTACTGGACCTTGCTGGAAAGCGTGGAAATGCGCCAGGCGCCCTGGTTGCTGTGGATAACCGACCTGTCGATCAAGGATCCGTTCTTTATCCTGCCGATCATCATGGGCGCCACCATGTTCATTCAGCAGCAGCTCAACCCGACGCCACCGGACCCGATGCAAGCCAAGGTCTTGAAGATGATGCCGATCATTTTCACCTTCTTCTTCCTCTGGTTCCCCGCCGGTCTGGTGCTGTACTGGGTGGTCAACAACGTCTTGTCCATCGCTCAGCAGTGGTACATTACCCGCAAGATCGAAGCGCAAACCAAGGCGGCCGCTGCCTGATCCCGAGTTGCTTATAAGCTGTACTAAAACGCCCCTGCCCAGGGGCGTTTTGCTATGGCGTATTTGGAGGCCCGCATGTCCACAGTCCGTGAAACCATTGCTGCCGTCGCCACCGCCCAAGGCCGTGGCGGCGTCGGCATCGTGCGCGTCTCCGGTCCTCTGGCGGCGAACCTGGCACAGGCGATCTGCCAACGTCCGCTGAAACCGCGCTATGCCCATTACGGCCCCTTCTTCGCCGATGCCGAACAGGTGCTGGATGAAGGACTCGCCCTGTACTTTCCCGGACCCAACTCCTTTACCGGCGAAGACGTGCTGGAACTGCAAGGCCACGGCGGGCCGGTAGTTCTGGATCTGCTGCTGCGCCGCTGCCTGCAATTGGGCGCGCGCCTGGCCCATCCCGGGGAATTCAGCGAGCGTGCTTTTCTCAACGACAAACTCGACCTGGCCCAGGCCGAAGCGATCGCCGACCTGATCGAAGCCAGCTCCGAACAAGCCGCGCGCAATGCCTTGCGCTCGTTGCAGGGCGAATTTTCGCGCCGCGTGCACGGCCTGACCGAACGCCTGATCAGCCTGCGCATCTACGTCGAAGCGGCCATCGATTTTCCCGAAGAAGAAATCGATTTTCTCGCCGATGGCCACGTCTTGAAGCTGCTCGATGAAGTTCGCGCCGATCTTGCCGGCGTGTTGCGCGAGGCCGGCCAGGGCGCACTGCTGCGCGACGGCATGACGGTGGTGATCGCCGGTCGGCCGAACGCCGGTAAATCCAGCCTGTTGAACGCTCTGGCCGGCCGCGAGGCCGCGATCGTCACCGAGATCGCCGGCACCACCCGCGACGTGTTGCGCGAACACATCCACATCGACGGCATGCCCTTGCATGTGGTGGATACCGCCGGTTTGCGCGACACCGAAGACCAGGTCGAACGTATCGGCGTCGAACGTGCCCTGAAAGCGATCAACGAAGCGGATCGCATTCTACTGGTGGTCGACGCCACCGCGCCCGAAGCCGACGACCCCTTCTCGCTCTGGCCGGAGTTTCTCGATCGTCGCCCCGATCCG